>DYLI01000107.1 GCA_020722165.1 Halothiobacillus neapolitanus
GTATGGTTTCCATTCGCCTAGCTCGTGGCGGCGCCAAGAAGCGTCCTTTCTATCACATCATCGTTACCGATAGCCGCAAGGCGCGTGATAGCGGTACTTCTGTTGAGCGCCTTGGCTATTTCAATCCTGTGGCTCGCGGTCAAGAAGTGCGTTTGCACATTGATGCTGAGCGCATGAATGGTTGGTTGGCCAAAGGTGCGCAGCCTAGCGGTCGTGTTGCGTCGCTGTGGAAGGACTTTGCCAAAACTCAGGTTGCGACTGAGCCGACTGAAGTTGGGGCGGCGGCTTAATTTCCAGACATCTGATCGTCCAGTTTCATGGCTGAACCAGTGAAGGCGTTGGCTGAACGCATTGTGCTCGGTAAAGTTCTTGCCCCCTTTGGTCTTCAGGGGTGGGTCAAGGTACATTCCGAGTCGCGCCCGATGACGGATATTGGGCGTTACCGTGTTTGGCAGCTTAAGCAAAAAAACGTTTGGGTGGATGTACGTGTTAAATCGTTCAAAACCCAAGGTAAAGGCTTAATCGCCAAGCTGGAAGGTGTGAATGATTGCAATCAGGCTGAGGCTCTTGCCGGGGCTGAAATTGCGGTATCAACCTCGCAGCTACCTGCGTTGGCGCACGGCGATTTTTACTGGCGTGATCTGATTGGAATGCAGGTCTTCACTCGCGAAGGCGTGGCCTTGGGTGCGGTGGATCACATGATGGAAACCGGTGCGAATGACGTTTTGGTTATCCAAGGCGAGCGTGAGCGCTTGGTGCCTTTCATCATGGAGAAGTTTGTGCTGGCGGTTGATTTGGCTGAGCGGCGTATCACGGTCGATTGGGATCCTGATTTCGAGTGATGCCACGGTGAAAGAAATGCGGAGGCAGGGTGTATGCAGATTGATGTCATCACCCTGTTTCCTGAGTTGGTGGCGGTGATTGCTGAACATGGCATCCCACGCCGTGCGGTTGAGGCGGGTTTGTTCTCGCTAGGTCTGTGGAATCCACGTGATTTCACCCATGATCGGCATCGCACGGTGGATGATCGTCCTTTTGGTGGCGGGCCTGGGATGTTGATGAAAGTTGCACCCTTGCGTGCGGCAATCGCAGCGGCTCGCGCGGTGGCTCCGGTGGGGCATCGGGTGATTGCCTTGACCCCGCAAGGGCGACGGGTTGATCAAGCTGAGGTAAATCGCTTGGCTCGCTTACCCGGCGTGGTGCTGGTGTGCGGTCGCTATGAAGGCATGGATGAGCGGGTGTTGGAGACGGATGTGGATGAGGAGCTGTCGTTGGGCGATTTTGTGCTCAGTGGCGGTGAACCCGCCGCCATGGCGTTGATTGATGCAGTGATTCGGCAGTTGCCGGGTGCATTGGGTCATGAGCAGTCGGCGGTGCAGGATTCGTTTATGGCGGGTTTGTTGGATTGTCCGCATTACACGCGTCCTGAATGGGTAGAAGAACGTGGTGTTCCGCAAGTTTTGCTTGGCGGGAACCATAAAGAGATCGAGCGTTGGCGCCTTCAACAGGCGTTAGCGCGAACCTGGCGGCGGCGGCCTGAGCTGCTCGCCGTCAGGCGTATGACGGAAGCTGAACGTCGTTTGCTGGAGGCTGCGCATGATGAATGTGTAGTTGATGCGGGCAAACGGACGGCAAACGACGAATCAAAGATGAGGACTTGAAATATGAACGTTATAATTCAACAGCTTAACGCTGAGATGATTGAAGGCATTGAACGCCCAAGCTTTGGCCCGGGTGATACCGTGGTGGTGAGCGTACGTGTGAAAGAAGGCGAGCGTGAGCGTCTCCAGGCGTTTGAAGGTGTAGTGATTGCCAAGCGTAATCGAGGCATTAACTCGGCATTCACTGTGCGTAAAATTTCGCACGGTGAAGGTGTTGAGCGCGTATTCCCGCTGTATGGCCCGAACGTGGCGGCGATTGAAGTCAAGCGTCGCGGTGCAGTACGTCGCGCCAAGCTGTACTACTTGCGCGGCCTGACTGGTAAGTCTGCACGTATCAAGGAAAAGCTTGCTCCACGCGTTGCACGTTAATTTGCTGACGAGTTTGAGTTGAGTTTGAATAGACCCCGCAAGGGGTCTTTTTTTTTGGCCTGTTTACGGGGGGAGTAGTGGTCAATCAATACGGTGAGTTTCATTCGCCTGCGGATTCGCCCTTGGGCTTGATACGACTGACGTGGGTTGAGGGTGCGCTGGTTGCATTGGATTTTGATGCCCCTCCGTCGGGTTATGCCGGTGATTTAGGCACGAGCTCTGCGGAGCAAACGCTGGCTTGGCTTGCGGCCTATTTTGCGGCGGATAACTTGGACGATAGACCTGAGATGAAGCCTGCAGGAACGGTGTTTCAGCAACGCGTTTGGTCTGCGTTACTGGATATTCCCTGGGGCGAAAGTATGACTTACGCTGAATTGGCGCGGCGGGTAGGTAGTGCGCCGCGCGCCGTGGGCGGGGCGTTGCGGGCGAATCCGATCCCTATCCTGATTCCCTGTCATCGAGTGGTTGCAGCTTCCGCTTTGGGTGGTTATGCCGGTGCAAGCGAGCTTGGGCAGGCGCGTAAACGTTGGTTGTTGCGCCATGAGGGCATTTCGATAGCTTGAAAAATGAAGCTTAGCCCTCAGCTTCAGCGCACTTTCATTAATTGCGTTGGGAGACCATTAACATGAGCAAGCAAACCGAAACACTCGAATTTCAAACCGAGGTGCGCCAACTTTTGCACCTGATGATTCACTCGCTGTACTCCAATCCGGAAATTTTCCTGCGTGAACTGGTTTCCAATGCCTCGGACGCCTGCGATAAGTTGCGTTATGAGGCACTGGGTGATGGTGCCTTGTTTGAAAACGATGCGGAACTGCGGATTGAAATCAGTGTGGATAAGGATGCGCGCACGCTGACCTTGCGCGATAACGGCGTGGGCATGAGCCGTCAGGAAGTGATTGAAAATCTGGGCACGATTGCACGTAGCGGCACCAAGCAGTTTTTGGAAACCTTGTCGGGTGATAAAGCCAAAGATACGCAGCTTATCGGTCAGTTTGGTGTGGGTTTTTACTCGGCGTTTATCGTGGCCGATAAGGTGGATGTATTCACCCGCCGCGCGGGGTTAGGTGCCGAGCATGGTGTGCATTGGAGCTCGGAGGGCACTGGCGCGTACACGCTGGAAAATATCGAGCGTGCACCGCGTGGCACAGAAATCGTGCTGCACCTGAAGGCCGATCAGGACAAATTTTTGGATCCCTGGCAGCTGCGAAGCATTATCAAGCGCTATTCTGAGCACATCACCTTCCCGATCATGATGGCTAAGGAAAGTTACGGCGATGAGCACGCCGAGGAAGGCATGGAGCGCGTGAATGAAGCCACAGCGCTGTGGGCGCGCGCCAAGTCTGAAGTGAATGATGAAGAATACAACGAGTTCTACAAGCAAGCCTTCCACGATTGGGAGGCTCCGCTGGCATGGGCACATAACCGTGTAGAGGGTCGCACCGAATACACCAATCTGCTTTACATCCCGGCGCGTGCGCCGTTTGAACTGTGGGATCGGGATGCCAAGCAGGGCATTAAATTGTATGTGCGCCGCGTGTTCATTATGGATGATGCCGAGCGTTTGTTGCCGCGCTACCTGCGCTTTGTGCGTGGGGTGGTGGACGCGGTGGATTTGCCGCTGAACGTCTCGCGTGAAATTTTGCAGTCGTCCGAGGTGCTCAATCAGATTCGCCTCGGTTTGACCAAGCGTGTGCTCAGTCTTTTGGAAGATTTGGCCAAGGATAAGCCTGAGGTGTACGCCAAGGTCTGGGCGCTTTATGGACGGGTGATCAAAGAGGGCTTGAACGAAGACCCGGCCAATCGTGAGCAGTTGGCGCGTCTGTTGCGCTTTGCGTCTACCCATGCCGAAAGTAGTGGACAGGATGTTGCCTTGGCCACGTATGTCGAGCGCATGGCGGAAGGGCAGGAGGCGATTTATGTGCTGACGGCGGAAAACGATCACGCTGCACGGCATAGCCCCCACCTTGAAGCTTTCAAGGCGCGCGGTTTTGAAGTGTTGCTGCTCTCCGATGCGGTGGATGAATGGATGCTGTCGCACTTGCAGGAATTTGATGGTAAGCCGATCAAGAGCGTGGCGCGTGAAGATGCGCTGCCTGTCGAAGAGAAACCTGAGCCGAGCGCAGCGCAAACTGATGTGTTGCAGCGCATTGAAAAGGCTTTGGAAGGCAAAGTGAAAGCGGTACGCGCCTCGACGCGGCTGGTGGATTCGCCCGCCTGCGTGGTGTTGGCGGCGCATGAAATGCCGCAGCATTTACGTCGTTTGTACCGCGAGGCAGGGCAGGCCTTGCCAGAAACCCTGCCGACTTTGGAGGTCAATTTGAGTCACGCCCTGGTGCAGAAGATTCAGGCCGAAACTGACGCAACCCGCGTGCAGGATTGGTCGGGACTGTTGTTGGGCATGGCTTTGTTGGCAGAAGGAGCGCAACTCGATGATGGAGCGGCTTTCGTGCAGCAGCTTAACCGTCTGTTCATCTAGGGCAGTTCGTGCGATTATGTTGCACTTTTGCAGCACGCGCCGAGAGCCTTATTTTGATTCGTCAACGCACACTTAGAAACGATATCCGCGCCAGTGGCATAGGCTTGCACACGGGTGAGCGCGTCATGTTGACCCTGCGCCCGGCCGAGCCGAATGTCGGGATTGTGTTTCACCGAGTCGATTTGGCGAATAGCCCATCGATTCAGGGTTGTCCAATGAATGTGGGCGAAACCACGCTGTCTACGACCTTGGTCAAAGATGGGGTGAAAGTATCCACGGTGGAGCATTTGATGTCGGCGTTGGCTGGCTTGGGTATCGACAATGCGCACGTCGAGCTGGATGGCCCGGAAACACCGATTATGGATGGCAGTGCCAGCCCATTTGTGTTTTTGATCCAATCCGCTGGCGTGGAAGAACAGAGTGAAGCCAAGCGCTTTATTCGCATTAAACGCACCGTTGAAGTGCGCGAAGGCGATAAATGGGCGCGTTTTGAGCCGCACGAAGGTTTCCGTTTGCGTATGACGATTGATTTCAATCATCCTGTGCTGAACGATACTGCGCAAACTGCGGAAATTGATTTTTCTTCAACGTCGTTTGTGAAGGAAGTCAGCCGCGCGCGTACCTTTGGCTTTATGCGTGATCTTGAAGTGATGCGTGCGCAGAATCTGGCCTTGGGCGGCAGTCTGGATAACGCGATTGTGGTCGGTGATGAACACATCCTTAACGAAGATGGTTTGCGTTTGGGTGATGAATTCGTCAAGCACAAGATTCTGGATGCGATTGGCGATCTGTACCTTTTGGGTCACAGCCTGATTGGTTCGTTTAGCGGGCATAAAACGGGTCATGCTTTGAACAATGCCTTGTTACGCACGTTGCTGAGTGACGTGGATGCCTGGGAAGAAGTCACGTTTGAAAATGATGCTGATCTGCCGATTGCCTACCATCAGCCGCTGGTGGGTTGTTCGGTTTGAAACACGCGTGCTAGGTCAGGCTGAATAAAGAAAATGGGGTGCTATACGCACCCCTTTTTATTGAATTAAAGCTGCTTTACGTCGCATGGTGCGTGCCAATGCCTGCATTGCGGCGGACAGGGCAGGGTCTTGAATGCCCTCGGCTGTTGTGGTGAGCAGTGCTATGGTTTTAGGTGAAAGACTGCGTTGCAGTAATGGTGAGCGTGGGCGAGCCGAAGCGTTGTGCGTGCGCCAAGCGACGCGCAGTGCGCTTGGTGTGGGCAATAAAGCGTTGATTGCAGCAAGCAGTTGCGGCGCACAGAAGCGCAGTGTGGTGACTAGGCTCTGCTGGTCGCAGCCCAGGATTAAAGTTCCTGCGCGCAGGTTGATGTAGTTCACATGTGCGGCAAGTTCAGTGGGTAAGCTTGTGCGTATGGCGTGCTGCATGGCTTGGTGTTGCTGCGCGAGTTTGACGATAGCACGAGGCAAGGTGGGGCGTTGAAGTGCCATGAAATCCTGCTGGGGTAATGAACATGAGTAAGCTTAA
>DYLI01000108.1 GCA_020722165.1 Halothiobacillus neapolitanus
CAACCTGCCTTGACGCGCGCCCATTCGGGGCGTTTGGCGGCGTAGTGCTGGCGTTCAGGCTGTTCATCGTAGGGGTGGCGGAGCAGGTCGAGGAGTTCGTTAATCATGGATGGATCGCCGTTTTCGGCGCGGTCGATGGCTTGTTGGGCAAGATAATTGCGTAGCACGTATTTGGGGTTGACGGCGTGCATGGCGGTGCGGCGCTCACTGGGGTCGCGTGCATCGTGCGCTCGGCGGTTGAGGTAGGTGTGCAGCCAGTCGGTGATGCGGTTTTGCACTTCGCCTTGCACTTCATGTTCTGCATACCATGCCGGGCGAATGATGTTGAGCAGGGTTGCATCATCTTGGTTGTCTGGCAGGTCGGCAAGCGCGCGGAAAAAGAGGGTGTAGTCGGTTTCGGTTTGGCTGAGCATGTGGTGCATGGAGTCAATCAGGGCATCGTCACTTGCGCCATGATGGGCGCGCAGGCCGAGTTTGGCGGCCATCGTGCCATCGTAAGCTTGGTCGTAGTTATGTTGGTAGGCAAGCAGGGCTTCTTGCAGCGGTTCGGTTGCGCCAACGAGTGGTAGCAGGGCGTTGGCGAGGCGCACGAGGTTCCATTCGCCGATCTGCGGCTGGTTGCCAAAGCAGTAGCGGCGGCCTTGGGCATCGGTGGTGTTAGGTGTCCAGTGCGGGTCGAAACCTTCCAGCCAGCCGTAGGGGCCGTAGTCGATAGTCAGGCCGAGGATGGACATGTTGTCGGTGTTCATCACGCCGTGCACGAAGCCGACGCGCATCCAATGCACAATCATTTCGGCGGTGCGACGCACAATTTCGCGGAACCAGGCGATGTAGGTGTCTTTGCTTGGTGTTTCGCCGGGGCTGAGTAATTCAGGGAAGTCGTGGCGGATGGTGTAGTCGGCCAGTAGGCGCAGGGTGTGACTGTCGCCGCGATGCGCTAGGAGTTCAAAGTTGCCAAAACGGGTGAAAGAGGGCGCAACGCGACAGACAATCGCGCCGGGTTCGATTTGCGGGCGGCCATCGTAAAACATATCGCGCAGCACGCCGTCACCGGTGGCAACCAGGCTGAGGGCTCGGGTGGTTGGGATGCCAAGATGGTGCATGGCTTCGGAGCAAAGAAACTCGCGTACCGAGGAACGCAGCACGGCGCGGCCATCGGCATTGCGCGAGTAGGGGGTGCGGCCTGCGCCTTTGAGTTGCAGTGTCCAGCGTTGGCCTTGGGCGTTCAGCACTTCGCCAAGGTTGATGGCGCGACCGTCGCCGAGTTGCCCCGCCCAGTGGCCGAATTGGTGGCCGCCGTAGCAGGCGGCGTAGAGCTGCATTCCGGAGAGGAGAGCGTTGCCGCCAAAGACTGCGGCGAAATGCTGGGTATGGCATTCGGCCTCATCCAGACCGATCAGGGCGGCGGTTTCCGCTGAACAGGCAACAAGCTGCGGAGCCTTGACCGGGGTGGGATCGGTGCGCGAATAGCAGGCGGCGTAGACTTGGCGCGCTCCAGGGTGGTCGAGTGGGTCGCCCGGCAGTTCGCTCACATAGCTGTTATCAAGTTTGAGTTGGTCGAGTTTCATGCACCTTGCTTGCGCCGCCAGCGTTTGCGTTCCGGCGCGCTTGCGCCTCGGTCGATGGTTTCCTGATAAAAAGCGACCAGGCGTTCTGCAACACGTTCTTCTTGCCAGGCTTCGGCGGCAATGACGGCTTGGGCGGCCAGTTGCCTTGCTGCGTGCGGATGTTCGAGCACTTCGAGTACGCGGGCTGCAAAGCCTGCTGGGTTATTTGGCGCAATCAGGCAGCCCTCACCCTCGCGCACCACGTCGCGTGTGCCCATTTCTGCAAGGGCGACCACGGGGAGTCCGAGGGCCAGCGCTTCGACCAGCACCAAGCCTTGGGTTTCGGTGGCCGAGGCGAAGACAAAGGCATCGGCGGCGCGGTACAGGGCTTGCAGTTGACCATCGCGCGGCAGGTAGCCAACAAAATGAACGTGTTTCTCCAAACCAAGTTGCACTGCGATTTTGCGTAGATGCTTTTCAGCCGGCCCCTCGCCGGCAAGCACCAGACCTACATCTGGGTGGCTTTGAATCAAGGCGGTGAGCATGTTGAGCAGAAATTCGATGTTTTTTTCAAACGCCAGCCGCCCGACGAATAGCAGCATGGGTTGGGTCGGAGACAGTTCAAGCACTAAGCGTGGGTCGGGTGCTGTGGGCGTGCGCCAGCTTTCCAGATTAATGCCGGTCGGAATCACGCTGATGGGGGTGCGTACGCCATAGCGGCGCAAAAGATCACGCATGGCGATGGAAGGGGAGATCAGCGCATTGACGGCATTGCCTTGATTGGCCGTCAGGCGGCGTGCCATCAGGCGCAGCATGGGGTCGGGTAAAAAAGGGATGTAATGCTCAAGGTATTGCTCAAAAAACGTGTGGTAGGTTTCCACCACGGGCAGTTTGAGTTTGCGCGCCATGCGCGTGCCAGCATAGTGGGCGATAAACGGTGTGTGTATATGAATTAAATCAAATTGTTGTGGCGCAAGTGCCTGTATAGTGCGGCGCAAATCACGCCAAGTCATTAAACGATCTTCCGGGTCAAACAGGACTTTGCGCGCGGGGATACGCATGACATGAGGATCGGCAGATTCCTCTTGGTGCGGATAATCCGGCACGATCAATGTAACCTCATGCCCGAGTTTTTCCAGCGCATGGCGCGTGGTCTCAATCGAGGTTGAAACCCCGTTGACACGGGGGAAATACACATCAGAGATCATCAAAAGTCGCATGGATCGTCCTTGAATTATCGGTTTGTTAATGTCCGCCCAAAAGTCGCTGTTCGGCGCGGGCTAAATCGGCTTCTGTGCCATAGAGAATGAGTACATCATCTTCATGCAATAACGTGGATGGCGCGGGCATTTCGCCTTTGATTCCTCCGCGACGAATGGCATCTGGAAAAACTTTGATACCTTCCAGTGCTTCGTCCAGGGTGCGTCCCACGGCCCATGCGCCCGACGCAAGCTCAATACTGGCCAAGGAGCCGCGCAAGGCATGAGCGGCATCCACCGCTTCGCCGCGCCCTTGGAAAATATGACGCAAGAAGCTGTAGTTATCCTCGCGGATACGCTGGGTGCGGTGAAGAATACGCCGCATCGGAATACCCATGTGGATCATTAGGTGTGAGCCCAACATTAAACTGGCCTCAAACGCATCGGGAACGACCTCGGTTGCGCCCGCTGCGATAATGTCATCCACGCGGTTGACGGAGTAGGCGCGCACAAAAACGGGTAACTCCTTGTGGTTCAGGCGAACAACGTGCAGGGTTTTGATCGCTGCATCGGTGTCATGGTGAGTAATGACGAGGGCGCGCGCTTTGTCGATGCCCGCAGCGTGCAGCATGTCAGCGTGGGTCGCGTTGGCGAAGTGCACGTTGTAACCGGCACTTTGCGCTTTGGCGATAATGTCGGGATCGACCTCTAGCGCAATGTAGGGCACGTCTTCTTGGTCAAGCAGGTAAGCGAGGTTTTGCCCAACCCGCCCGAAGCCCGAGATGATGACATGCTCACTCATGTCGGTATTTTTTTGCGAAATACCTTCACGCATTTCCACATAGTTTTGCTGATAACTACGCACCAAGATTTTTGCGATGCGCCCGTTCCAGCGCACCAGAAAAGGTGTAAGCATCATGCTCATCAGGACGGCTGTGAGCACGATTTGTGTGGTGTCGTGGTCAAGCAGATGGTCGCGGGTGGCCAATGAAAGCAAGGCGAAGCCAAATTCGCCCCCTTGCGCCAGCACCAATCCGGTACGCAAGGCCACGCCGGGCTCTTGTTTCAAGCCGATGCCGACCGCGTAAATAATCAGCGTTTTCATCACGACCAACAACACGAGCAGCAGCAGTGCCGATGGCAGGTATTGGGGCAAAGCCTGCATGTCGAGCAACATGCCGATGGTGATAAAGAACAGGCCTAAAAGCACATCTTGAAACGGGCGAATATCGCTTTCAATTTGGTGCCTAAACGCAGTTTCCGAGAGCATGATGCCCGCTAAAAACGCGCCCAGCGCCAGCGATAATCCGGCAGCTTGGGTAAGCGCCGCCGATGAAAGCGCGACCAATAATACTGCGAGGGTAAATAGTTCAGGTGAGCGCGCTTTGGCAATTTCATTGAACATGGGGCGCAATAACCAGCGCCCGCCTGCCAGCATGGCGGCAGTGACTGCAATGCCCTTGACGAGGGCGATCAAGAGATCAATTCCAATGTCATCTTTACCTGAAGCAAGAGCGGGAATCACGATCAGGAAGGGGATAACGGCGAGATCCTGGAATAACAAAATGCCCACGGCGGCGCGTCCGTGCCGCGAATTGATTTCTGTTTGCTCGGCCAAAAGCTTGATGACGATGGCCGTTGACGACATGGCCAACACGCCGCCAATGACCAAAGCTGCAGGCAAAGACAGCTCAAGCGCCCATGCTGCCAGACCAGCGACCAGGGCGGTGATGACGACTTGTGCCCCCCCCATGCCCAGCACCGCTTTGCGCATGGAGCTGAGCTTGCTGATGGAAAACTCCAGCCCCAAGGTGAAAAGCAGGAAAACCACCCCGAACTCGGCCAGTACACGGGTATTTTCAGACTCCGCCACCCAGCCCAGCGCATGGGGCCCAATCAGCGCGCCCACGCCCAAATACGCCAAAATTGGCGGCAAGTGCATGCGCCGAAACACCGTGACAGCGATCACGGAAATGGCGAGTAAAAGGAGGACTTCAGTTAGGGCGCTTTGGTGCATGGTGTATGGCGTTGTCGTGTCGTTTTGGCTTATTTGTTGCCCCAGCCTATCATGAGCGGCGTTTTCGTCCCCTGAACTATAGCGACTTTTTATGACATCTGTTTCTGCAAACTCTATTCAAGCTCGCCCGGTGGTTCTATCCGGGATTCAACCTTCGGGCAACTTGTTGATTGGGCATTACATTGGCGCGATTAAAAATTGGGTCAAGCTGCAAGAAACTCACGACAGCCTGTTTATGTTGGTCGATTTGCACGCGATTACCGTGCGTCAAGACCCCAAAATCCTGCGTGAGCGCAGCTTGGATTTTATTGCACTTTACTTGGCCTGCGGCATTGATCCGGCTAAATCGACCCTGTTTGTGCAGTCGCATGTGCCCGCTCATGCCGAAATGGGCTGGCTGCTGAATTGCTATGCCTATATGGGCGAGTTGGCTCGCATGACCCAGTTCAAGGATAAGTCGGCACAGCATGAGGCGAATATCAATGTCGGTCTATTTGATTACCCGGTGCTGATGGCGGCGGATATTTTGTTGTATCAGTCTGATTTGGTGCCGGTGGGGCACGATCAGAAACAGCATTTGGAGCTGGCGCGCGATCTGGCCATGCGCTTCAACAATTTGTATGGCGAGGTGTTCACTGTACCCGAGCCAATGATCCCCGCCGTCGGCGGGCGCATCATGAGCCTGCAAGACCCGGATAAGAAGATGTCCAAATCCGACCCGAATGAACAGGCTTCGATTGCCTTGCTGGATGAGCCATCCAAGGTGCGCAAAAAGCTGATGCGTGCCGTCACCGATTCGGAGAATGAAATCCGCTTTGATGCACAAAACAAAGCGGGGGTGTCCAATCTGTTGACCTTGTTGGCCACCGTTTCGGGCGAGTCGATTGCCCATTGGGAATCGCAATTGGCAGGGCAGGGGTACGGTAATTTGAAAAAGGCCACCGCCGATGCGGTGGTAGCCTTCCTGGAGCCCGTGCAACAGCGTTATCACGCGCTGCGCTCGGACAACAGCGAGCTCATGCGCATTCTGCATGAGGGCGCAGACAAGGCGGCTGAACGTGCCGAAGTCACCTTAGC
>DYLI01000109.1 GCA_020722165.1 Halothiobacillus neapolitanus
ATTTACTTCAACGGCAATGATGGCCGGGTGTGGCTGTTGATTGCCTACACCAAGACCAAGTTTGATAACTTGCCCGCTGCGTTTCTTGCGGGTTTGAAAGAGGAGGTGGAGCGTGACAATTAAACACGACCCTGAAATGGAACAGTTCCAGAACGACTTAATGGCATCCGTGCGTGAAATGAATGCAGGACACGCCGCCCGAGAAACGCGGGTGACACTGTCGCGTGTGGCTGGGGTACGAGCACTTGCCGGGCTGTCGCAAAAACGCTTTGCCGAGCTGCTGGGTGTATCGCCGCGCACACTTCAACAGTGGGAGCAAGGGCGACGCGAACCCGCTGGCGCGGCTAAAACCTTGCTGCGTGTGGCTGAACAGCACCCGGAGGTGTTACGCGAACTGGTAGCGGTGAACGGTTAACAGAGATTCGCAGATCGACGACTGGATCGACTTTTAAGCATCGCAAGGGATGCTGGATCGACGACTTGGAACATTGTTTAACGTCCACGACCGAGTGGGCGGGGTGGCAGACTAGCAGCCTCGCGCACTTGGTCTGCGCTGACGGCACGAGTTGGATCGGCCTTCAATAAGTCATAGGACGGGACAACCATCGTGCTTAACCAGCTTTCAACGGCGCGATCCCGAGCCATCAACGCCCGCAGGCCATCACGAATCACTTCGCTTTCGCGGGCGTATTCACCCGTGCGTACATTGGCTTTCACCATTTTCATTCACCCCCCGAAAGCGCCGCCATCAGCACACGCTCCGCCTGTTCGCTCAACACCACTTCCAGCCGCCATTGTGCGCGGGTCATGCCGACAAACAGGCGGTTTTTGGTCAGTGTGTCCAGCGCATTGAAATCCACTTCACACATGACCACGACTGGCGCGGCCTGGCCTTTGAAGCGGTGCAGGCTTTCGGCCAACAGCTTGCCTTGCGTCCAATGCGGCTGGCCTTGATCGTCATAGGCTCCGCTGAATTTGCGCAATGGAAGTTTCGCCAGGTTATCTTGCGTCAACAGTTTTGAGCGCTTGAGCCCGGCATAACTGAGCAGGGCAATGTTTTTGGCTTTGATGCCTTCGTGCAGCAGGTTGGACACCACGCGTTCCAGCGTGCGCATCCCGTCTGCATCATCCTCCGGCCAGGTATGAAAGAAGGGAAGCTGGCCTTCAATCGGGCAACGTGGAATCACCGGTTCACGGGTCAGGGCAAGGGCATTGATAGCCTGTACGATGCGGCGCGGGGAACGGAAGTTGTCCCAGCAGTCGATCTCCACCGCTTCCGCCAGTTGCGCATTCGGGGCTTCCTGTCGCAGGTACAGTTGCTGCGCTTCATCCTGCAAGACATACGCCCGGCCACCCGGCTTGCGCTGACGCAGCAGCACATCCAGCCAGAGTGATGAAAAATCCTGCGCTTCGTCAATCACCAGCACATCAAACTGCCCAACATCGGGCGTATGTTCAGCGAAATAACTTTCTGCCTCGGCAAACACCGCAGGCGAAGCGAAGTCCAGCGGCTCCTGGCAACTTGTGCGTAGCGCGTCCACGGCCAGCTCGTGGTAGGTGCTGACACTCACCTCAAAGCCTTTCGCCAAGACGCGCAGATAATCGGCCAAAGGGCGATTGAAACAGACATAACGCAGACTCAAGCCTTCATCGCGAGCCTGTTCAAACAGGCGCAAGGCGAGCTGGGTTTTACCGCCGCCCGCCGTGGCATGAACCCGGAACAGCCCAGCGGGAGCACGCAGCCTTGGCATCCAGGTGGCCAAACCCTCGGCCAAATCGTGTACCGCCTCGTTCAGCCATTGCAGCGTCTCGCTTGGGTCGATGGGCAGTTGGAAGATATTGCCAAAGAACGCTTGCAGCTTGGCAAACAGCTCGGGATTCGGCGCACCGGCAAGGTCTTTGATCACTTCGCCCGGCAAGCTGCGAAAGCGCATTTTATCCACGATCCAAACCCGTGGAAGCCTGACCACCTCGCCATCAAAGCGCATATCCGGGATGACAAGGTATTGCGCAATCTCGGTATCCAGCTTGGCTTTTCTCAGGCGATTGCGCAGCGCGCCATACTGCATATTGAGCTGCCAGCTCACATCTTTGTTGCCATCCACATACGCCTTGCTGATGCCTTTGTTGTTGACGATAACCTGACCGGCCTTCACTTCCAGCAGACCGATTTTCCCGCTGGGTGCAAGCACAATGACATCCACCTCGCCAAACTGTTGCCCGCCGTCCAACTTGGCCGACCACAACACGCCATGAAACACCACATAGTCCTGCGGCAGGTTTTCACGCAGCAGAGCCACCACATCCAGCTCGCGCTGCATCCCCGTGGATGTGGCCTTCACACCTTCAAGATTTGGAATAACCTGTGCCAATGTTGAAATCCTTAATCGTAAATTTAAGCGAACATAACGAGTCATCGGGTTAATGGCAAATCACGCCCTTGCTTGAATATGTCTTTAAATCCATAATCTGCGTATGACTTGGACGGTACTCTTTCACGATGCTTTTGATACGGAGTTCAGCAGCCTGACAGAGGCATTGCAGGACGAATTGCTGGCGCACGCACGCTTGCTGGCGGAGTTCGGCCCGAACCTCGGTCGTCCAACAGTGGACACGCTGAAAGGCTCGCGGCACAGCAACATGAAGGAGCTGCGCTTTTCCTACAACGGCCAAGTCTGGCGGGTGGCGTTTGCCTTTGACACACAACGGCAGGCGATACTGCTGGTCGGCAGCGACAAGGGCGGCGCAGATCAGCGTCGGTTTTATAAGCGCCTAATCAATGTCGCTGATCGTCGGTACGACGAACATCTGAGCGTACTGACCCGGCAAAACAAGGAGCCCCATCATGGCTAGAAAACTCGATGAAGTCATGGCCGCGCTGCCTAAAGAGCGCCAACAACGGGTAGAAGCGCGCGCAATGGAACTGGCCACACTGAAAGACCTGCGCCAGGCTTCACAACAAACACAGGAACAGCTTGCCGCTGTGCTGGGTGTTCGGCAAGACACCATCTCGCGCCTGGAAAAGCGCAGCGACATGCTGCTGTCTACCCTGCGTCATTACGTGGAAAGCATGGGAGGCAAACTCGAACTCGTCGCTCAATTTCCAAACCGCCCGCCGGTAGTGATTGAGCACCTTGGGGTCGAGGCAAGCTCAGCTCGTAAGAGTCGTGCAACGAGAGCAATCATTCAAACCTCATCGGTTCAGCCGGAGTCCGGTCACGCAACGGGTTAATGCCCTCGGCTTCGGCATCCGTGAGACCGACACTGCGGCCAATCTTGGCCAGGGCATCACCCATGCAGATACGTTGCGCGGGCTTCACCACGCCTTCCAATATGAGGCGGACTTCAGCCTCTGTGCTGCGTCCATGCGCGGCGGCGCGTAGGCGGAGCGCTCGATGCACCTCGTCGGGCAAATTTCTAACGGTAAGGCTTGCCATGATGGCCTCCTGATTTTTGAACCTTCAATGTCATCAATAAACACCTACTGATAGCGCATTGCAAGATTCGTAAACTCTGTAGATTCGGCCTGAATTATTGATCCGGCACGATTTGCAAATAAAACCATCCGCGCAAGCCTGCACAAAGACCGCCCCATGACCTCCATCACCCTGCGCATCCCCGCCGATGTCGTCGAATCCATGAAACACATCGCCCCGCTGCGCGGGTTTTCTGGCTACCAGCCCCTGTTGCGCTCCTATATTGGTGAAGGACTGCGCCGCGACGAAGCCGCCAACCTTGATGGAACCCGGCACGCTGGATCGACGCACTGCGCAAACACGGCGTGCCTGACGAAGTGATTGAAGCCGCCGCCAAAGAAGCCGCCTGAATAACCCCGAAAACTCGCGCCGTAGCCCGGATGAAGGTGAAGGCCAAAGACCGCCCTCGTTGACTATCATAGGACTTACGCAGACATTGCCTCGCCCCTTTGGGGAGAGGGGACGAAGCCGAGTAAAAAACTGCTTTTGCGTAAATCCTAATGTAAATTTCTTTGCCATTTTTAGTTGCATACGGTTGCACATTTATTTATTTGAGGTAGCTTGGTTCTCAGTAAATGTGTAATGAAAAGGTAGGTTTATGGCAGTGACGGCAAACACAATCGATCACGTCACCCTGCAACACCTGGTTGAAGCCGGTGCTGTGCGAGGGGCGAGCATCGTGGGGCAGCCCGGAGGCTGGGGGGTGGTGGTTCAGTATGGGATGACCGAGCGCGTCTTATCTGCCCGGCGCGGCGCAGTGCGCAAATTTCGTAAGTTTGAAACCTTGGTCAGTTACCTGAAGGGTGTCGGTATTGCTAAATTTGAGGTGGATGCCACTCAATTTGACCCGGATGCACCTAAAACAGAACGCAAGCGCATTGATGCGTCAGAACGCATGAAACGGGCGCATGAAGCGGTGGCATACAAGACGTGGCTCACGCAGCAGGTCAATGAAGCGATCAATGACCCCAGGCCGAGTGTGGCGCATGAAGATGTTGTCGCGGCGTGGGCGGTTGAGCGGGCGGCTTTGCTCGCCCGTGCTGAACGCACGGAGGTTTAATCGTGCCGGTCTGGAGGCAAGCGGCTTTGGACGACCGTAAGCGTATCGTGGACTACATCGTTGCGGACAATCCGATGGCAGGCATTGCCTTGGGCGATGCGCTGATTGAGAAGGCTGGCCAACTGGACGCGTTTCCTATGCTTGGCCGTGCGGGACGTGTGCAAAACACGCGAGAGCTTGTTGTGCATCCGAATTACATCCTCATCTATCGCGTCGTGGATGGCGTAGCCGAGATACTGCGCGTGAAACACGCAGCACAAAAATGGCCTGGGAACGCTGCCTGATGCCCATTTTTTCCATGAACCATGAACCAAGCAGCTAAGATGTTCCAGAGCAGCCGGAGCACACTCAAGGACAAGTTAGACCAAGGGGAGTTGTCCCGCGCTCAAAGCGGCACTGGTTTTATAAGCGCCTAATCAGTGTCGCTGATCATCGGTACGACGAACATCTAAGGGCCGAGATTTCACGACTTAGCGCTGAAATGGTGGCCGCCCAGCAAGCCGATGATTTTAAGCTGTACAGCAGGCTTGGGGCTCAGGTTGGACGGTTGGGTTGATTTTTATTAACCCAACGATAGAATTCTTACGTGGTAATACTTTGAGGCGATAAGATAATGGATGCAACAACCGTGACAAGTAAAGGTCAAGTGACCATCCCTCAATCGCTTAGAAAGCAAATGGGCATACGGCAGGGGAGCAAAGTTGAATTTGTCCTTGTCGAAGATCATGTAGAAATGAGGGTTATTCATACCCCGCAACCTACGCCAAACAGTGGGTTTGGTATGCTTAAATCCAAGCGTGCTGCTGTTCCGGTGGATTTTGATCCGGCCAGTTTGATGGCACCATGATCGGACTGGATACGAATGTTTTAGCGCGTTATTTCATTCAAGACGAAGCCGATGCCGAGGCTATAAATCAACGCGAAGCCGCAAGGCGCTTGATTAATTCGGGCGCATCACTGAAGGTAAGCAAATCAGTGCTTCTTGAACTTGAGTGGGTTATGCGTGGGTATTACGGCTTTCCCATTGCTGAAATTCTTGTCGTCATGCAACATTTGTTATCGTTGCCTCAAGTCGAAATTGAAGATCGAAATACTGTGACACACGCGCTGTCACACACAGCGGGCGGTTTGGATTTTGCTGATGCCCTACATTTAGCAAGTTACCGCGACTGTCAGAGTATGGCTTCATTTGATGACCGAAAGTTTGCTCGGCGTGCCAAGCGTATGAATCTTTCGCCTAAAGTGATTATTCCCAAGTAGCCATT
>DYLI01000110.1 GCA_020722165.1 Halothiobacillus neapolitanus
AGACACAAAAAACCCCGCCGTAGCGGGGTTGGTCATTTCAGCACAGGCTTAAATTAAGCCTTGTGGTAATCCATAATCTTTTGCACTTCGTTCTTCGAGCCGAGGATGACTGGCACGCGCTGGTGCAGTTTGGCGGGCTTGATGTCCAAAATGCGCTCGGTGCCGGTAATCGCCATGCCGCCCGCTTGCTCAACGATCATGGACATAGGGTTGGCTTCGTACATCAGGCGCAGCTTGCCGCCTTGGGCGCGGATTTTGCTGTCGATGGGATACATGAAGATACCACCACGGCACAGAATGCGATGCACGTCAGCCACCATGGAGGCAATCCAGCGCATGTTGTAGCGCTTGCCCAGTGGGCCGGTTTCGCCTGCGATGCAGTCGGCGACGTACTTTTGTACCGGCGCATCCCAGAAACGCTGGTTGGACATATTGATGGCAAATTCAGCCGTGTCGACTGGAATCTGTACGTGTTCCTTGGTCAGCATGAACTCGCCGACGTTTTTATCGAGGGTGAACATATTCACGCCCTGACCGGTGGTGAGCACCATCATGGTGGACGGGCCGTAGATGCAGTAGCCAGCACAAACTTGCTCGGTGCCAGGCAACATGAAGTCAGATTCTTGCGGGTCAATTACGCCTTCGGGTGCGCGCAACACGGAGAAAATAGTACCCACGCTCACGTTCACGTCGATATTCGATGAGCCATCCAGCGGATCGTACACACACAAATACTTGCCGCGCAGAGCATTCGCGGGCAGGTGATAAACTTCGTCCATCTCCTCAGAGGCCAAGCCCGCCACCTGACCACCGTGCATCAAGGCGTTAGTGAAAACATCGTTGGTAATAATATCCAGCTTCTTCTGGGTTTCGCCCTGGATATTTTCGCTTTCTGCGCTGCCCAAAACGCCGATCAAATCACCCTTGTCCACATAGTTTGAAATCACTTTGCAGGCACTTAAAATGTCGTGCATCAGTAAGGTGAACTCGCCGCTTGCACCCGCATGAGTACGCTGGTTTTCAATCAAAAAATGGGTCAGGCTGGTGCCAATCTGCATGGTAGAGTCCTCTCTATAGTTAAAACGCAATCGTTTAGTCATGTGACTTTGGCATGATAGACCCGCAGTCGCAATGCGACAATTCAATCACACAGCCAGCAGCCTGTCAGACTTGAGGCGATCTGGCCGCAAAAGCCGCAGACCAGCTCATATTTCACCGATTTCTTAGCCAATAGTCCCTGCTATTGCCGAAAAAAATCGGCATTGCTGTCCTCGGTCGGCGACTTTTTCGCTTTTGCCGCTCAAGTCCGACATGCTGCTAAACAATGAGGTTTAAGACTTGGTGCACAACATTCTCTATGCTCAATCCGGCGGCGTGACCGCAGTCATCAACGCCAGTGCCTGCGGTGTGATTGAAACGGCGCGCCGCTTTCCACAAAAATTTGGCAAGGTGTTTGCGGCGCAGGAAGGCATTCTTGGTGTGTTGCGCGAACAATTGTACGACCTATCCGTTGAAGACCCGGCGCAGATTGCCATGCTGCGCCACACGCCGGGCGGTGCATTTGGTTCGTGCCGCATGGATATTGGCTCGCCAGACACGCATCCCGAACAATACGCCCGCCTTGTTGATGTTTTCAAAGCCCACGACATTGGCACATTTTTCTACAACGGTGGCGGCGGCTCGATGCTCACGGCGGCCAAGGTGGCGCGTTTTGCGCGTGCGCATGGCTTGGATCTGACGGTGATTGGCGTACCGAAAACCATCGACAACGACTTATCTCTGACCGATACCAGCCCCGGCTTCGGCTCGGTCGCAAAATACATTGCGACCAGCGTACGTGAAGTTTCACTGGATTTGGCGGCCATGTGCGGCACGTCCACCAAAGTCTTTATTCTCGAAGTCATGGGTCGTCATGCGGGCTGGTTGGCCGCTGCGGCGGGCTTGGCCTTTGAAGGCGACGATACGCCTTTGTTGATTTTAATGGCCGAAATTGAATTTGAGCCGCAACGCTTCCTTGCCGCCCTGCATGACAAGGTGGCTCAACATGGCTGGTGCGTTGTGGTTGCCGCCGAAGGGCTGATGTGCAACGGTCAGTTCTGCACTCTAGCGGCAGAAAGCGAGATTTTCGGCCACGAGCAACTCGGCGGGCTTGCGCCCTTGCTTGCCAAGCTCACGCGCGATGCGGGCTACAAAACTCACTGGGCAGTATCCGATTATTTCCAGCGCTCGGCGCGGCATTTATCCTCGCGCGTCGATGTCGAACAAGCCTACGCTTGCGGTGCAGCGGCGGTAAGCCTTGCGGCCAAGGGCAAAACCGATGTCATGGTTGCCATTCGCCGTACCTCCGATGTGCCGTACCTGTGGACTCTGGACGCAGTGCATCTCGATCAAGTGGCCGACATTGAATTGCCCGTACCGGCGGAATATATCCGCGCCGACGGTTTCGGCATTACCCAGGCAGCGCGGCATTACATGCTGCCGCTGATCCAGGGTGAAGACTCGCCACCTTTCCGCGATGGCCTGCCGGTATTTGCCAAACTCAAGCTGCAATACACCCCCGCCAAGCTGCCGCCGTTCGAGGTTTAATCAAGCGTCCATCAATAATATGAATAGGCACGATTCTCCGAGATGAACTAATCTTCAAATAGAGTCCCAACCCCTGCGCACCAAGGAGTTTGTTATGAACGATTTATCGACTTACACCTCCAAAACCGGTCAAAGCCTCTGGCTGGATAATCTTTCGCGTGCTCAGGTGCTCGAAGGCAAGCTGAAGCACGCCATCGACCACTTAGGCATACGCGGCGTGACCTCAAACCCGTCGATTCTGGACAAGGCGCTGCGCGAATCACCGGCGTATTACCATGCTGACCTGCGCAACCTGCGTTTGGATTACACCGATCTTGAGACAATTTACGAACATTTAATTGTGCGTGATGTGCAAATGGCCTGCGATCTGCTTGCCCCCCTGTGGGAAGAAAGTCAGGGCATGGACGGTTACGTCAGTTGGGAGGTATCCCCTGCTCTGGCGCATGATGCCAATGCGACCCTGGCGGCAGCGGCACGTTTGCGCTTACTCGCCGGGCGCGACAATTTGATGATTAAAGTCCCCGCCACTCCAGCGGGGGTGCATGCCTTTGAGGAGCTGACCGCGCGCGGTTACAAGGTCAACGTCACGCTGGTTTTCGGGCTGGAACAATTACGCGCCGTGTTCGAAGCGCATGTGCGCGGTTTGCGCCGTTGGATGGCAAGTAGCCATGACCCGCTGGCCGTGCGCAGTGTGGCCAGCGTATTTTTAAGCCGCGTGGATACGCTGGTGGACAATGAACTCGACGCTTTGGCCGCCGCCCATGGTGCCGACAAGAGCGCCATCATGGCCTTGCGCGGTAAGGCTGCGCTCGCGCTCGCGGCGCAGGCCTATGCGCTGTACCAGTCGATTTACCACGGCGAGGGTTTTGCCGACTTGATCGAACTTGGTGCTCGCCCGCAAAATGTGCTGTGGGCCAGCACTGCAGCCAAAAATCCGGCCTACAGCGATCTGATTTATGTCGAAGACGTCATGCTGCCCGAAACGGTCAACACGCTACCGAATGCAACGCTGGCAGCCCTTGCCGACCATGCCGAGATTAAGCCACGCCGCGCTCCCTCCTTGGACGCGGCGCAAGCGCATTACGCTGTGCTTGCCACCTTGGGTATCGACATGGACGGTGCCGTAGCCAAAAGCCTGCAAAGCGATGGCTTGAGCCTGTTCCAGCAAGGTTTCGACGCGCTGCTCAAACAGGTTAATAGCTAGGCAAGTTAGTCAATAGGACTTCGCAAAGACGCTTTGCACAAAGGAAATCTTCACTCAAAGGCCGCCGGGGCTTGGCTTCGGTGGCTTTTTTATTGGCTTTTCAGCCCTTCAGGGCAAATCAAGCACAGCGCATTACACAGTTTATCCACAGCTTGCTCTATGTATTACAAACACAACAACACACAGCATGTAGTGCTTGACGGCAATTAAGTACACTATATGATGTGCTTTACCGACCCCTGGAGACGATGCGATGAGCCTAGCTACTGCCGACGTGATCACAGCAAACCCTATTCCCACCACGTTTGACGACAACACCCTCCCTCTCAGCGCCAGCGTGCGCACCCCGGGCGAGTTCCGCGTCACCCGCCGCAATGGCAAGGCCACGACCTTTGACCCGAGCAAAATCACCGTCGCCATTACCAAAGCCTTCCTCGCCGTCGAAGGCGGCACGGCAGCAGCCTCGCCACGCATTCATGAAACTGTGGCCGCACTGACCGATTCCGTGGTCGCCTCGCTCAAGCGCCGCACCCCCGGCGGCGGCTCGTTCTACATTGAAGATATTCAGGATCAGGTCGAACTGGCACTGATGCGCGAAGGCCACCACAAGGTCGCCCGTGCCTACGTGCTCTACCGCGAAGCCCGCGCACGCGAACGTTCCGACGAGCAGGCACAAACCGAAGAAGCCGCCCCCGCGCGCAGCATGAACGTCACCATGCTGGATGGCACGGTACAACCGCTGGATGTGGCGCGCCTGCGCACCCTCTGCGACGAAGCCTGTGCCGGACTGGAGGGCACCGATGCGCTCACCGTGCTGAACGAAACTATCCGCAACCTCTACGACGGCCTGTCCGAAAAAGAACTCAGCGCATCCTTGGTGATGAGTGCGCGCACCCTGATTGAAACCGAGCCCAATTATTCCTACGTCGCCGCACGCCTGCTGATGGATCAGCTGCGCACCGAAACCTTAAGCTACCTGCAACTTTCCCCCAACCACGCCACCCAGGCCGAAATCAGCACGCGCTACGCGGATGCCTTCCGCGCCTGCATTCTCAAGGGCGTGGAATGCGAGCTGATCGACCCCACCCTGCGCGGCTACGATCTTGCCCGCCTCGGCGCGGCGCTGGACGCTTCACGCGACCTGCAATTCACCTACCTTGGCCTGCAAACGCTTTACGACCGCTACTTTATCCACCACAACGGCCACCGCATCGAACTGCCGCAGGTGTTTTTCATGCGCGTGGCCATGGGCTTGGCGATCAATGAAATCGACCGCGAAACCCGCGCCATCGAGTTCTATCAACTGCTCTCCTCGTTCGACTTCATGAGCAGCACGCCGACGCTGTTCAACTCCGGCACGTTGCGCCCGCAACTCTCCAGCTGCTACCTGACCACCGTGCCCGACGATTTGGACGGCATTTTCGGCGCGATCAAAGACAACGCCATGCTCTCCAAGTTTGCCGGTGGCTTGGGCAACGACTGGACGCGCGTGCGCGCCATGGGTTCGCATATCAAGGGCACCAACGGCCAATCGCAAGGCGTGGTTCCTTTCCTTAAAGTCGCCAACGATACCGCCGTGGCCGTGAATCAGGGCGGCAAGCGCAAGGGCGCGATGTGCGCCTACTTGGAGACCTGGCACATGGACGTGGAAGAGTTCCTCGACCTGCGCAAGAACACCGGCGATGACCGTCGCCGTACGCACGACATGAACACTGCCAACTGGATTCCCGACCTATTCATGCAGCGCGTGATGGAAGAAAAGGACTGGACGCTGTTCTCGCCTGCCGAAACTCCCGACCTGCACGATTTGACCGGACAGGCGTTTGCCAAGCGTTACGCCGAATACGAAAGCATGGCCGACCAGGGTCGCATCAAGTTGTTCAAGCGCCTGCCTGCTGTGCAACTGTGGCGCAAAATGCTCGGCATGTTGTTTGAAACCGGCCACCCGTGGATCACCTTCAAAGACCCCTGCAACCTGCGTTACACCA
>DYLI01000111.1:0-3564 GCA_020722165.1 Halothiobacillus neapolitanus
TTAGTCCCAGCTCACAATGTCGGCATTTTCGCCTTCGCCGCCGGGCGCGCCATCGGCACCGAGGCTGATGATGTCCACGTCACCGTGTTTGCCTGGGATGGTGTAGACATAATCACGCCCCCAGGGGTCTTTGGGCAGTTCGGCTTTTTTCAGGTATGGGCCATTCCAGCCAGATACGTTTCCGGGGCGCTCAATCAGGGCTTTGAGACCTTCCTGTGCATTGGGCAGGCGACCGGTGTCGAGCTTGTAAATGTCGAGGGATTGCTCAAAATCCTTGATCTGGATTTTGGCCGTTTTGCTTTTGGCTCCGCCGAGCTGATTCAGTACCTTGGGGCCGACCAGGCCCGCGAGCAGGCCAAGAATGGCGAGAACAACGAGCAGTTCGACGAGGGTAAAGCCGTGGTTGGAGCGGCGAGTGGTGCGATTGTGTGTGGTCATGATTTTTTAGGTTTCTTGTGTGGGTTGAAGTGAGTGAAAAAAATTAAAGGGCGTGTGCTGGGGCTAAATCCCCCTCAGTCCCCCTTTTTCAAAGGGGGAAGGAAACCCATGCCCTCTTTGTTTTCACCCCCCCTTTGAAAAAGGGGGGCATGGGGGGATTTGTTTAGGCAATCAGCTCGTTGACCGAGAGAATGCCCATCAGAATGGAGATGATGATAAGGGCAATTACGGCTCCAAGCGAGAGAATGAGCAAGGGTTCCATCAGGGTCAGGGCACGTTTGATGGAAGCTTGCACTTCGTCGTCGTTGACATTGGCGAGTTCGAGCAACATCGTGTCCAGACGTCCGCTTTCCTCACCAATGGCAATCATTTGAATCGCAGAGTCAGGGAAAACGCCCGTCTTGTCGAGTGCTGCCGCCAATCGTCCGCCCTGCTTGATGGCGGGCGGCAGGCTGGCGAGGGCTTCGCGTAACACGCTGTTGCCGACCGTGTCGGAGGCAATGCCCAGCGATTCAAGTAGAGACACGCCGTTGTGGAGCAAAGTTCCCATGGTGCGCGAGAACAAGGCGGTGTTGTATTTGAGTGCGACGGTGCCAACCAGCGGGCTGCGCAGGATGAGGCGGTCGAGTGTGTTGCGGCCTTGCGGGCTTTTCGACCAGTTTTGCCACAGAAACCACAACGGGATGGCGACGAGGATGATGATCCAGCCGTTGGCGGCAATGCCATCCCCGGCAGCAACCACGATTTGGGTCATCAGCGGCAGGCGGTCGCCCATGTCGGCGAATAGGCTTTTGAATTGCGGCACGACGAAACCGAGCATGAGGGCGATGGACAGCACGGCGACGATGAGCAGGATGCTTGGGTAAATCAGTGCCGAGCTGACGCTTTGGCGCAGGGCCTTGGCGCGATCGAGATGTTCGCCCAAGCGGGTGAGTACGTCGCTGAGCTGACCGCTGGCCTCACCGGAGCGAATCATGTTGATGTAAAAATTGCCGAACAGGGTTTGATGATTGCGTAGCGCCACGCTGAGGCCGCGCCCGCCCTTGACATTGTCGAGAATGTCTTGCAAGACGGCGGCGAGGCTGGGGTTGGCGCTCATGCCGACCATGACTTTGATGGCGCGATCCAGCGGCAAGCCGGAACGCAGCAGCACGGCGAGTTCCTTGGTGAAGCGCAGCACGTCTTCCGCGCCGGGCGCTTTGGCTTTTTGTGCGCGTTTGGGGGCGTTTAATGCGCCGCCTTGCAGCAAGGGGGCTGAATTTGCGTTGTCGGCACTCAGGCTGATTGGGGTCATGCCCTGGCTTTGCAGTTGTTTGAGCGCGGCATCCTGCGTGGGCGCGTCCAATACGCCTTCGCTGACTTGGCGCGCACGATCGACGGCGCGATAGCGGAATTTAGCCATTTGCCATGCTCGTCAAGGCAGCGGGTGCTGATTGAGTTGTGTTATCGCTTTCCAACGCGCTGTCCTGCGTGACACGCAAGACTTCTTCCAGCGAGGTCATGCCTGCGGCAACTTTGCGCAGACCATCTTCGTAGAGGGTCAACATGCCTTGCTGGCGGGCTGTTTGGTGCAGGATAGTGGCATCTGCGCCTTCAAGAATGGCTTTGTGAATGGTGTTGTCGAGTGCCAGCAGTTCGTGAATCGCCACGCGCCCGCGATAGCCGGTCTGTGAGCACTGCGCGCAACCCTGGGCGCGGTAAGCCTTGCTTTGCTCGGCGGGCATAAAGCGCACGAGGCCGGAGGATTGCAGCAGGGCAGGTTCGACTTCATAGGCCGCTTTGCAATGCGGGCAGAGGCGGCGCACCAGACGTTGCGCCAGTATGCCGTTGATGGTCGAAGTCAACAGATAACGCGGGATGCCCATGTCCTCCAGACGGGTGAGCGCGCCAGCGGCGGTGTTGGTGTGCAGGGTGGAGAGCACCAAGTGACCGGTCAGCGCCGATTGCACGGCGATTTGTGCGGTTTCGGTGTCGCGCATTTCGCCGATCATGATGATGTCGGGGTCTTGGCGCAGGATGGAGCGCAGGGCGTGGGCGAACGTCAGGCCGATTTGTGCGTGAACCTGAATCTGATTGATGCCTTCGAGCTGGTATTCCACCGGGTCTTCGACGGTGATGATTTTCAGCGTGCTGGCATCGATTTTCGCCAAGGCGGCGTACAGCGTGGTGGTTTTGCCCGAGCCGGTCGGGCCGGTGACCAGCAGGATACCGTGCGGGGCAGTGAGCAACTGGTTAAAGCGTTCCAGTGTATCGAGGCTGAAACCCATGTCTTCGAGACTGAGCTGCACGCTCTCGCGGTCGAGCACGCGCATGACCACGCTTTCGCCATGCACGGTGGGCACGGTGGAAACGCGCAGGTCGAGTTCGTGGCCTTTGACGCGGGTTTTGATGCGCCCGTCTTGCGGCAGGCGGCGTTCGGCGATGTTCAGCCCGGCCAGCAGCTTGACCCGCGAGGTAATCGCCGCAGTGAGCGAGGCAGCGGGCGGGGTGGAATCTTCGAGTACGCCATCGACGCGGTAGCGGATAGCAATGCCGCCCTCGGTGGGTTCGATGTGGATGTCGGAGGCGCGGCGGTCAATGGCGGCACTGATGATCTGGTTGACTAGGCGGATGACCGGCGCTTCGCTGGCTAAGTCCTTGAGATGTTCGACAAATTCATCGTCGTTCCAGCGGTCGGTTGGGGCTTCATCCTCGCTCTCCTGTTCGCTGAGGTAGAGTTTGCTGAGCGCGGTGCTGACCTCGGACTCAAGGGCGAGCGCAGGTTGAATCGTGCGCCCGCTGGCTAAGTGCAGGGCTTTAAGGGTGTAGGTATCTTGCGGCTGCGTCATGGCGACGCGCAACACGCCGTCAACATCGCTGAGCGGGAGGATTTGGTGGTGGAGTAGAAATTCGCTGGCTAAACCTTCGATAACGAGCGCTTCGCTAGGGAAATCATTGGCGGCAATCAGCGGTAAGCCGAGTTGCAGCGAGAGTTGTTGCGCAATGTCCAGGTCGGACACCACGCCGAGGCGCACCAGCACCCGGCCGAGCAAATCGCCCATTTCTTCCTGGGCTTGCAGGGCGCGCTCAAGATCACGTTCGGAAAGTTTTCCGGCGGTAACAAGACGTTCGCCGAGGCGGGTTTTT
>DYLI01000111.1:3664-5733 GCA_020722165.1 Halothiobacillus neapolitanus
GCTTTGCTAGCATCAATAGCGTAACGGCGGTCGTGTCCGGCGCGGTCCTTGACGAAAGTGATGAGGCTTTCGGTGGCTTGGCCTTGCGCGGCCGGGGCGGCAGGGTAGCGTTTGGCGAGAGCGGGGTCGTTGGCGAAGGCGCTATCCATGAGCTGGCAAATGAGGCGAATGATGTCGATATTCGTCCATTCGTTGTTGCCGCCAATGTTGTAGACCTCGCCGAGCACACCTTTTTGCAGAATCAGCTCAATGCCGCGCGCGTGATCGGCGACGAACAGCCAATCGCGGATGTTTTTGCCGTCGCCGTAGATTGGCAGCGGCAGGCCGTGCAGGATGTTGGTGATGCACAGCGGAATGAGTTTTTCCGGGAAATGATACGGCCCGTAGTTGTTGGAGCAGTTGCTGGTGGTGACGTTCAGGCCGTAGGTGTGATGGTAGGCGCGTACCAGATGATCGGAGGCCGCCTTGCTGGCCGAATAGGGCGAGTTGGGGGCGTACGGTGTGGTCTCGGAGAATGCGGGGTCGCAAGCTTCGAGTGAGCCATAGACTTCGTCAGTGCTGACGTGGTGAAAGCGGTGGTCGGCACGGGCGGTTGCGGGGTCATCAAGCCAGACGGCGCGCGCTGCTTTAAGCAGGCTATGCGTGCCGAGGATATTGGTGTCGATAAAGGCATCCGGGCCGCTGATGGAGCGATCAACATGACTTTCGGCGGCGAAGTGTACGAGGGTGTCAATGCTTTCCGTGCGCAATAAGCCTTCGACGAGGGCTTGGTCGCGGATATCGCCGTGGACGAAGCGGAAGTTGGGGTTGTCCTTGACCGGGTCAAGGTTGGCGAGGTTGCCAGCGTAGGTGAGGGCATCCAATACGATGACGCGGTCGCTTGGGTGTTGCGCCATCCAGTAGTGGACGAAATTGCTGCCGATAAAACCAGCCGCGCCGGTGATGAGGAGGTTGTGGGTCATTTGGGCGTTCCAAGTTCGATAAGCATGGCACGCAATTGCGCGCGCCAGTGAGCCGGTTGGCTGATATTGAGTGCCTGCCAGCTGCTGGCTTTGTCGAGCAGGCTGAAACCGGGGCGACGGGCGGGGGTGGGGTAGTCTGTCGTGGCGATGGGACGCAGGGCGCAGTCGCGGGTCAACAGACCGAGGGTGCGCGCTTCGTCATGAATAGCTTGAGCGAAGTCGTACCAACTGGCGACTCCGGCATCGGTCCAGTGATGCGTGCCGTGCAGCTTGATGGCGGTGGCTTGCCAAATGGCGTGCGCCAGACCGTGCGCCCAGGTAGGGCTGCCAACCTGGTCGGCGACGATGCTCAAGTTTTCGCGCTCGCTCATCAGCCGCAGCATGGTTTTGACGAAGTTGTGGCCATGCCTGGAGTAGACCCAGGCGGTGCGCAGGATAAGAGCGTGGTCACCGAGCGTTTCATGCACGGCGATTTCTCCGGCGAGCTTGCTTGCGCCGTAGACGCTGAGCGGGTTGGGTGCGTCGTTCGGGCGGTAGGGGTGACCTTGTTCGCCGTCGAAAATGAAATCAGTTGATACTTGCACCATGCGCGCACCGCCCGCGCGGGCGGCTGCGGCCAAATGGTGCGCACCATCACGGTTGACGGCATAGGCAAGGGTGGGCTCGCTTTCGGCCTTGTCCACGGCGGTGTAGGCGGCGGCGTTGATAATCCAGTCGGGCTTGAGAGCCTGCACTGCGTCATGCACAGATTGGGCATCGGTAATGTCGAGTGTGTCGGCATCGTGCGCGTGCAATTCGATCTTTGCAGGGCAGCTGCGTTGCAATTCCCAGCCGAGTTGACCGTGGGCACCGGTGAGCAGGACAGTGGTTTTCATGGGTAAGCTTCCGCCGCTTGGAAGCTTGAACCCGCGGCATCCTTGGCCGATAGCAGGGGCTTGAAGTCTGTTGGCAATGGCCAGTCAATCGCTAAATCGGGATCATCCCAGCGGATGCAGCGCTCGTGTTCGGGCAGGTAAAAGTCGGTGCATTTGTAGAGAAAATCGGCGCTTTCCGAGATGACGATAAAGCCATGCGCAAAGCCGGGTGGAACCCACAACATGCGGTGAT
>DYLI01000112.1 GCA_020722165.1 Halothiobacillus neapolitanus
GGCGAATTTGGTGGAACGTGGATTGATGATCTGTTTCTCGGGCGGCTTGATTCGGCGGCGCATCCGTATTTCGCCGGAATTGCGCATTTGCGGGTGTCGGCGCATTTACTGATCCGGCGCGATGGCGCGGTGACGCAGTATGTGCCGTTTCATTTGTGCGCATGGCATGCGGGCGCGTCTTCATTTGAGGGGCGAGCGGGGTGCAATGATTTTTCCATCGGTATCGAGTTGGAAGGCACGGATGATGTGCCATATACCGAAGCGCAGTACGCCAGTCTGGCGCGGGTGATTGTGGCTTTGCAGCAGGCTTATCCATCGTTGCGGGCGATTGCCGGGCACGCAGATATTGCGCCGGGGCGCAAGACTGATCCGGGGGTGAGTTTTGATTGGTCGCGCTTGGGGGTGTTGCTTGCGTCGTGTTGAATGAGGTCGCTTCTGCCAAGCAAATGGTAGCGCGAATTTCGCTGTGCGCAATCCAAGAGCATTCGCGCCCGTTGTGATGCCCGCCCCGGATTGTCATTCGGGCTACAAGGCTGCTTTATGGCGGGGTTCTGCGCAACATTCCACGCAAGAGGCAGCGAGTGAGGCGCGCTTGATGTTAACCTCTACACAGTTTCATGCGGAGAGTTGAATCATGTTGTTACTTGCAACGTTGATGGCTTTATTTGCCGAGCGTTTGGCGCCGCAGCTTGCTGAGCGGCGCTCGTTGGCGTGGTTTGATGCTTATTATGTTGCGCTGCAAGGGCGGGTTAGCTGGCCGGGATGGGCGATTTTGCTCGTTCTTTTGGCTCCGTGGGTGGTGTTGACCGCGCTGGCGCAGTTGGTTTTCCACGGAGTGTTGTGGAATTTGCTGGAGCTGGCTTTTAGCGTATTGGTGCTGTTTTTTGCGCTGCGTCCGGGCAGTCTTGATCCGGCTGTGGATGCGTATGTCGCGGCGCGCGAGAAGGGTGAGAATGACACGGCGCGGCATCAGGCGGAGCATATCCTGGGTGGTTCGACACCGGAGTCGGTGGAAGAGGAAGTGCGGGCGGTGGCGGATACGCTGCTGCTGGAGGCGAACGAGCGTTGGGTCGCGCCGATTTTGTGGTTTGTGTTGCTGGGGCCGGTGGGGGCATTGCTGTATCGCCTGACGGTGCATGTTGAGGCGCGCGCCGGGCAGGGGGCGCTGGCTGAAGCGGCGCGGCTGTTGCGTGCTGCGTTGGACTGGATTCCTGCTTATGTATTGGCGGCGTTGTACACCTTGTCGGGCAGCTTTGAAGAAGGTTTGAACGCTTGGCGGCAAGAGAAGCAGGTGTCGGTGGATACGCCGCACGATGTAGAGTTGAGCCGTGCGGAGGAGCTGGAGCTGGCCAATCGGGATGTGCTGCTGCGTGTCGGGCGTGCGGCCTTGCGTACCGAGGAGTACAGCATCACCACCGAAATCAGTGAATCGGGCGAGATTGAGGCCGATGCCAGTATCGTGCGTGCAGCACGCGGCCTCGTGTTGCGCGCCATTATTATCATCGTGGCGATTATTGCGTTGCTGACTTTGGGCGATTGGATACGTTAATGCTGCAACTTGATTTTTTGCGCCATGGCGAGCTGGTCGGCGGTTCGCGTTATCGGGGTGATGCGGTGGATGACCCGCTGACGGATGAGGGCTTGGCCAGCATGTGGCGCGCGGTGGAGGGCGGGAAATGGGATGCGGTGGTGACGTCCCCCATGCAGCGTTGCCGGGTTTTTGCTGAACAAATAGCCGCACAGCGCGGCTTGCCTTTGCGGGTGGATGCGCGCTTGCGTGAAATGGGGCAGGGGGCGTGGGAGGGTTTGAGCCACGCCGAGGTCACATTGCACCATGCAGAAGCTTACGCGGCTTACAAACGCGACCCGCTGCATTGTTCGCCAGCGGGAGCCGAGCCGATTGCGGATTTTGTGGCGCGGGTGCGTGAGGCGTTGGCACAGGTTTTGGCTGAGTCGGATGGACAGCGGGTTTTGCTCGTGTGTCATACCGTGGTGATCCGCGCCGCCTTGCTGATTGCGCTTGATGCGCCCTTGCACAGCCTTGGGCGTGTGCGCGTGAATTACGCCTCCTTTTTGCGCCTTACTCATACCTCGCTCGGTTGGATGGTTGAGTCGCTGGACGCATGAAACTCACACTTTTGCTACCTGCCTTGTGTTCGACGGCTCAAGGGGCGATGCCCGATGTTTTGGTCGGCGCGCCCGCGCTGGCGCGTTTGTTGGCGCGTGCGGATCGGCATGGCGTGGGTGAGGTGATTCACCCTGGAATAGAGCATCTGCTTGCCCGGCATTTTTTGCTGGATGCGGCTAGCCTGCCTTGGGGGGCGCTGGGGTATTGGGGCGAAACCGGGCAGGTGGCGCAAGGTGTGGTGATGCGGCTTGACCCGGTGCATTTGCAACTGGGGATGACCGAAGCCATTGTGCACGGCGGTGCAGCGCTCAGACTTACGCTGGATGAGGCGCAAGCCTTGGCGCAGGCGCTGCAAGCGCATTTTGCGGCGAGCGGCTGGCATATTCATGTGGCTGCGCCGGAGCGCTGGTATGTGTGTGTTGATCGGGCGGGCAATGAAGTTTTTGATTTGCAAACCACACCCTTAGCGCAGGCGTTGGGGCATGATGCCGGGGTGTTCAAACCGCAGGGTCGGGATGCACGGCGTTGGCTGGCGGATATTAACGAGGCGCAAATGCTTCTGTTTGCTCATCCTGTGAATGCAGCGCGTGAGGCGCGTGGTCTGCCTATCATCAATAGCTTGTGGCCGTGGGGCGCGGGGGATATTTCGCAATTCGTGCATTGTTGCGAACCCGGGGAGAGAGCGTTTGCTCCTATGCAATATGAAGTGGTCTATGCCAACAATCCTCTAGCTCGTGGTTTGGCTCACGCTTTGGGCTGGCCTGTGCATGATTTACCCGAAACCTTCGATGAATGCGCCGATTTGTCTGTAAATGCGTTGATCGTGCTGGATGATCTGGTGCAGCCGTTGCAGGACGGCGACTTTGAGGACTGGCAAGCCACGCTTGAAGGGCTGGAAGCACGTTGGTTTGCGCCCTTGCGGCACGCCTTGGCACAGGGGAGCCTATCCGCCTTACAGATTGACACCGGCGCGGCTCGTTTTGTCGGCAAACCCACACAGCGTTGGCGTTTTTGGCGCACAGTCAAATCTTTGGAGAGCCTATGCAGCGCAGCCCGCGTTTAATGCGTCGTCGCGAGCCAGCCTCGGCGACGGCGTTGTCCAGTTTGAATCCGGTGCTGGCACGCTTGTTGGCAGCGCGCGGCGTGAGCTCAGTCGAGCAACTTGATTTGGCCATGGCGCGCCTGCATTCGCCGCGTGCCTTGTCGGGCATTGAGCAGGCCGCAGAGGTGCTGGCCGATGCGGTGGAAGACGGTCAGCGTATTCTGATTGTGGGCGATTTTGATGCCGATGGAGCGACCAGTACCGCCTTGTCGGTGCGTGTGCTCAAGGCGTTTGGTGCGCAAGAGGTGCGTTACCGTGTGCCCAATCGCTTTGAGGATGGCTATGGCCTGACCGCAGAAATTGTCGCCTCCGAAGCCGATTGGCGGGCGGATGTATTGATGACGGTGGACAATGGCACCACGGCTTTAGCGGGCGTGGCGGCGGCTAAAGCCATGGGCATCCGCGTGGTGGTGACCGACCATCACCTGCCGGGCGCGGAACTGCCCTTGGCGGATGCGCTGGTGAATCCGAATTTGGCGGGCGATGACTTTCCCAGCAAACATCTGGCCGGCGTGGGCGTGGCGTTTTATGTGCTCTCCGCCGTGCGTGCGGAATTAACAAAGCGCGGCTGGTTTGTGAAGCAGAACATCGAGACCCCGAATCTGGCGCGCTATCTCGATCTGGTGGCACTGGGTACGGTGGCCGATGTTGTGCCACTGGATCACAACAATCGCGTGCTGGTCGAGCAGGGTTTGCAGCGGATGCGCGCCGGGCAGGCCGTGCCGGGGATTTTATCCTTGCTTGCCGTCAGCGGGCGCGACTTCCGCCGCATTGTCGCCAGCGATTTGGGCTTTGGCGTTGGTCCGCGTTTGAATGCCGCCGGGCGCATGGAAGATATGTCGATTGGCATTCAATGCCTGCTGGCCGATACGCCGGAAGTGGCGCGGCGACTGGCCGAAGAGCTGCATCAACTCAATGCGCAACGCCAGACGGTCGAGGCCGAAATGCAGCAACAGGCGCTGGTGATTTTGCAGCAATTAAGCGCGCGCTTGAGCAAGGACGACATGCCGCGTGGCGTATGCCTGTTCGATGCCGACTGGCATCAGGGCGTGATTGGCATCCTGGCTTCGCGCATCAAGGAACGCCTGCACCGCCCAGTGATCGCCTTCGCGCCGGACGGCAACGGCAATATCAAAGGCTCGGCGCGTTCGATTGCCGGGCTACACCTGCGTGATGCGCTGGAAGAAGTCGATGCGCTCAACCCCGGCATGATTCAGCGTTTTGGCGGTCACGCCATGGCGGCGGGTCTGCAAATGGCGCAAGTGCATTTCACCGCGTTTGCCGTGGCCTTTGACGAGGTGGTGCGACGCAAAGTGGCGGAAGAAGACTGGCAGGGCGTGTTGCTGACCGATGGCGAGCTTGCCCCGGACGAGATGACACTGGAACTCGCTGAACTGCTGCGCTACGCCCAACCGTGGGGGCAACACATGGCCGAGCCGTTGTTCGATGATGTGTTTCGTGTGCGCGAAAAACGCCCGATGGGTGCGGCAGGTAATCACTGGAAACTGAGCCTGGAACACCGTGCAGGCGGCACGGCATTTGAGGCGGTGATGTTCAATATGCAAGCCGACGAACTGCCGCCGGGCGAGCATTGGCGTATCGCCTACCGATTGGATGTGAACGAATTTCGCGGCAACCGCCGCTTGCAGCTGATGGTGGAGCAGGCGGAGGCGGCTTGACTTCGACAGGGCAATACCAGGCTGCTGAAATAAGTATTTCAGCAGCCTGGTATTGCGGGACATGGATGTCCCGCGCGTAAATCAATCACGTATGTGATTGATTTGTCCCTAACGAATCCGCGCGTGTACCGGATTCGTTAGGGCTGAAAAACTCAAGGATGAGTTTTTCAGCATCTTGGTATACTAGCGTGTATGACAATGAAATACGCAGGGGTGCAACGATGTTAACGGTGCGACTTGAGGCAGGGCTTGAGGAGTGGGTTGAGCTTTACGCGACCGAACACCGCATGAAAAAAAGCGACGTGGTGCGTGAAGCATTGCAACGCTATCTGGAAGACACTGAGGATGCTGCGCTGGCGGAGTCGGCGTTGCGCGAAATGCGCTCCAGCAAGCCGTTGGCTGAACTGAGGCGTGAGCTTGGCCTGGACAGTTGAAATTTCGGATATCGCCCAAGCCCAGCTATTGCGCTTGGATAAAGCCGTTCAGCGACGTGTGCTGGATTATCTGTTGGAACGCATCGACGGCTGCAAAAACCCGCGTCATTTTGGTGAGGGGCTGAAAGCCAATCGCGCGGGCTTGTGGCGTTACCGGGTGGGCGATTACCGCGTGATTTGCGAGATTCAGGATGCGAAATTGATGGTGTTGGCCTTGTCTATTGGGCATCGGCGAGAGGTTTATCGCTCGTGAGTGCGTGAGCCTCAGCGGCCAAGTCGTGCTCTGCGTTATCATCGCCCGCTCAATGCAATAAATAGCGCACTACACTAGTTGCACATCTTCAACTGCACGGCCTGCACCACTTCGCCATTGCTCGTGTCC
>DYLI01000113.1 GCA_020722165.1 Halothiobacillus neapolitanus
TAGCGATAAAAACCAAAGTGACGATGACAGGATCACCCATTGATTCGATGGTATTTCTCCATCAATTGATCATGGGTTTCCTTGTTGTTGGGGTCGAGTGGAATGCAATCCACCGGGCAAACTTCGACACATTGCGGGGTGTCGTAATGGCCGACGCATTCGGTACACAGATTGGGGTCAATCACATAAATTTCATCGCCTTGCGAAATCGCGCCATTCGGGCACTCGGGTTCGCAGACATCGCAGTTGATACATTCGTCAGTAATAAGCAGGGACATGGCGTTTCTCCCCTTGGAGGTCAAATTAAGCGCGTGATGTTATCGAAACTTGGCGCGCAACGCAGCAACAACATTGCTGGGGACAAACTCACTGACATCACCGCCTAGGCGGGCAATTTCACGCACCAGCGTGGACGATAAAAAGTTCAGGTTTTCCGCCGGGGTCATGAACACGGTCTCTATGCGCGCATCCAGACGACGATTGATGGCGGCAAGCTGCATTTCGTATTCAAAGTCGGAGACGGCACGCAAGCCACGAATCACCGTGTGCGCCTGGTGTTGCGCGGCGAAATCGACCAGCAGGCCATTGAAGCCTACAACACGCACACCCGCGACAGACTGCAAGGCAAGGCGCGCCATCTCGGTGCGCTCAACATGTGTGAACACACTGTTTTTGCTGCTATTTTCCGCTACCGCGACAATAACATGACCAAACAGCCGGGCGGCGCGTTGGATCACGTCGATATGCCCAAAGGTAATCGGGTCGAAGGTGCCAGGATAGATGACGCTAGGCATGGGGTTTGCTCGCGGCTTGGTAGAGGCTATAACTTACCTCACCTGCCGTGCCTTGGCGTAGTTTTTCCAAAGCTATTTCACCGCTGCTAAGCAGTGCAGGTGGGGTCTGGTGGGTCGAGTGCTCGATAAAAATCATGGCCGTGGGGCTTAACCATGCGGGTTGATTAAGTAGTGGCAACACTTTTTTCAGCAAATCGCTGGCATATGGCGGGTCGAGAAAGACCACATTGTAGGGCTGTTGCGGGGGATGTTTAAGGAAGGCGAGCGCATCCTGCTGCTTGAGCTGCGCTCGCTTGTCTAGGCGCAGCAGTTCGATGTTGGTTTGAATCAAACGCGCGGCTGCCGGGTCTTTTTCTACAAAATCACACCAAGCTGCGCCGCGTGAGAGTGCTTCAAAGCCTAGCGCGCCGCTGCCGGCAAATAAATCCAGAACACGCACCGCCTGAATATCGCTCGCCAGCCAGTTAAACAGCGTCTCGCGCACCCGGTCGGGCGTGGGGCGCAGGCCGGGGCGGTCGAGAACTTTGAGTTGGCGGCTGCGATGTTCGCCGCCGATGATGCGAATCATGGTGTTGCAGGCTTGGTTTCAGCGCCGCCTACAATGATGGTCAGCAACGCATCAGGATGAACGCGTTGCTGCCATGCTTTGCTGATACTGGCTTGGCTGGTGGCTTGAACCTCTTTTGGGTAGCGTTCAAGGAAGTCGAGCGGCAGTTGGTAAATGGCAAGAATAGACAGCCAGCTTGCAATGTCGGCATTGCTATCGAGACGCAGCGGGAAGCCGCCGACGATATTTTTCTTGGCATGTTCCAATGCTTTGGCGCTTGGGCCTTGCTGAATGAATTTGACGAGATTTTCGCGCATCAAGGCTTCGGCTTGCTCGGCTTGGTCAAGCTTGGTTTGTACGCCCATCAGTAAGGGCCCGGGTTGCTGCATGGGTATCAGATAGCTGTAGACACCGTAAGCCAGGCCGCGTTTTTCGCGGATTTCTTCCATCAGGATGGAGGAGAAGCCACTGCCGCCAAAGATGTGGTTGCCGACGTAGAGCGGGAAATAATCCGTGTCGCTGCGGCTCATGCCGAGTTGACCGATAAGGATGCTGGCCTGGGACGATGGGAAGGGTATGCGGATGGTTTTGCTTTCCTTGAGCGCCACGGGCGCGGGAATAGCAGGCAGGGTTTCGCCTTTGGGCAAGCTGCTGGCAAGTTTTTCGGCGGTATCTTCGGCCTGGGCGCGTGTCATGTCGCCGACGATGACAATGCTCATGCTGGCGGTAACGTAATGTTTGGCGTAGAAATTGCGCACTTCGTCAAGGGTGAGCGCTTGCAGGCTGTCCATTTCGCCGTCGGTTTGATGGGCGTAGGGATGTTCGCCGTAGAGGGCTTTGTAAAATGCGCGCTGGGCGACGCTGTCGGGTTTTTGTTGTGCAGCTTTTATGCCGAGCAGGGCGCGTTCGCGCTCACGCAAGAAGGCATCGTCGGGAAAAGCGGGATGCGACATAACGCGGGAAAAAAGCCTAAGGGCGCTGTTGAAACGCTCTGGGTCGCTGAGGCTGCGCAGACTTAAGCTTACGCTATCGACCGAGGCGGAAACGCCCATGTTGGCGCCAATATTTTCGAAGCCTTCGGCAATGGCTTGCGCGTCTTCGATCGTGCCATTGCCGGGTGCGGCAAGGATACCTTGATCGAGCAATGTGGCGCTGAGGCTGGCTAGGCCGTGCGCTTGCCCATCGCGTGCACTGCCTGCATCGAAACTCACGCGCAGATCAACCATCGGCAGGCTGTGGGTTTCGACAAACAATACGCGCACGCCCTGCGGCGTGTTCCAGTGTTGAATCGGTAGGGCGGCGTGCGCCAAGCTTGAAATGAAGCTGGCGCTGAGTATCAAGAACACGGTAATTAGACGATTAACGAACATGGGTTGCTCCTTGCATGGGCATGGTGGCTTGCTTGGCTTGCGCGTCGGTCATGGGTAGCGGGTCGAGAATGCCGACGGTTAAGTGCTCATCAATCAGGTATTTTTTGGCGACGGCTTGCACTTGTTCCGCCGTGATCGCTTCGATGGCCGGAATCGCGTCGTTCAAGCGTGTATGCCCCAAGCCTGCGGCCTCATAGCTGCCAAGGCGCATGGCTTGATAAAACACCGAATCGCGGCCATACACATCGGCTGCGATCACTTGGGCTTTAACACGTTTGAGTTCATCTTCACTCACAGGTTTTTCACGCAATAGTTTAATTTCATTGCGAATGGCTTGTTCGATTTTGGCCGATTCAATCTGCGCATTGGGTACGGCGTAAATGGTAAACAAATCGCTCAGACGTGAGTCAAGGCTGTAACCCACACCAATTTCTCCCGCAATTTGCTCGCCGCGCACAAGGTTTTTCGTCAGGCGCGCGCTTTGGCCGCCGTCCAGAACACCGGCCAAAACTTCAAGGGCGTAGGGTTCCCATGCGGCGACTTCTTTGTCCTTGCTTGCGGACAGCAGGCTGGGCACGCGGTAGCCCATCATCAATGTGGGCAGTTTGGCGGGGGCGCGCACGGTGATGCGGCGCTCACCGGTTTGGGGTACGGCATCCTGATAGGCGCGTTCCTTGAGTTTGAAGGGTTTGAGTGGCGCGAAGTATTTTTCGGCAAGCTGCATGACTTCGGCGGGTTGCACATCGCCCACCACCACCAGCGTGGCGTTATTCGGTGCGTAATGAGCCTGATACCAAGCGCGCAGTTTATTGATGTCGTATTGATTGATGTCGTCCATCCAGCCGATGACCGGGTGGTGATAGCCACCGTTTAGATACGCGGTAGCGTGGAATTGCTCCATCAGCTTGGCGCTCGGGTTGTCGTCGGTGCGCATCCGCCTTTCTTCCTTGACCACCTCGGCTTCTTTGGCCAAATCTTCGGCGCGCAGCTTCAGGTTGCGCATGCGGTCGGCTTCCAGGCGCATGGAGACATCAAGATGTTCGCGTGCCAGAGTTTGGAAGTAGGCAGTGTAGTCTCGGCTGGTGAAAGCGTTTTCCTGCCCGCCATGTTCGGCAATGATTTCGGAAAACTTGCCCGGTGCGAGGGTTTGCGTGCCTTTGAACATCATGTGTTCGAGCATGTGCGAAATGCCAGTCATGCCGCCGGGTTCGTCGCCCGAGCCAACCCGATACCAGACTTGCGAGGTGACGATGGGTGCGCGGTGATCTTCTTGCACCAAAACGCGCATCCCGTTGGCGAGCTGGCCTTCAAAAACGGTGGGGGCGGCTTGGGCAAGGCCCAAGCTGAACACACCTAAAATGAGCAGGGTGAGGGGGCGTTTGCCTGAAAGCTGCTTGTGCTGCATAAACTTTGGGTCTCCGAATAGTTCAGGAATGATACGATATGAACACTAATATTTATCTGTGACACGCCGCGCCTATGTTTGGTTTCCTTCGTCGCTTTCGCAAAGAACAACCTGCACCGCACACTGAACCTACGGCTGAGGCCTTGGTGAAAGACGAGGCAGAATCCAGAATTGAACTTGAAGCTGAGATTAACGCTGAGGAAGTTCAGCGCGAAAACGAACTGCCTACCCCATTTGAGCTTGCGCCATTACAGCCAGCGGCTCAATCGCCAGTTGTCGAGAAAAGTGCAACGCCTGTGCTGGATGCGGTTTTAGATGAGTCCAGCCCGCCAATGCCGCAGCCAGCGACGCGCCCTGGAGCAAAACCTGAAGAACAGATCGAGCCTAAACAAGGTTTATGGGCGAGTTTGCGCAGCGGTCTTGCACGAACGCGCCAAGGTTTAACCGAGGGTTTGGCAAGCCTGGTGCTCGGCAAAAAACAGATTGACGACGAGCTGCTGGAAGACATTGAAACGCGGCTTTTATTGGCCGACGTGGGTATCGACACCACGCGCACCTTGATTAACGAATTGACGCAAAAAGTTAAGCGCAAGGATTTGAATTCGCCGGAAGCTCTGCTTGAGGCTTTGTATCATCACATGGTGCGCTTGCTTGAGGTTGCCGAGCAGCCCTTGCAGGTGCGGAGCGAGGCCAAGCCGATGGTCATCCTGGTGGTGGGTATCAATGGCGCGGGCAAAACGACATCCATTGGCAAAATTGGCCAGCGTCTGCATGGCGAAGGTCACAAGGTCATGCTGGCGGCGGGAGATACCTTCCGTGCGGCGGCGGTCGAACAACTGCAAACTTGGGGTGAGCGTGTCGGCGTGCCGGTGATTGCGCAGGCCTCCGGCGCGGATTCAGCGGGGGTGATTTTTGATGCGTTGCAAGCCGCGCGGGCGCGTGGGGCGGATGTATTGCTGGCCGACACCGCAGGGCGTTTGCATACGCAAGGTGGTTTGATGGAAGAGTTGAAAAAGGTCAAACGTGTATTGGCCAAGCTTGACCCAAGTGCGCCGCACGAGGTTTTACTGGTACTGGATGCAAGTATTGGACAGAACGCACTCAATCAGGCCACGCACTTCCACGAGGCGCTGGGTGTGACTGGCTTGGTCGTGACCAAACTCGATGGCACGGCCAAGGCAGGGATTTTGTTTGCGATTACACACAAGCTGGGGCTGCCGATTCGCTATATCGGCGTGGGTGAGCGTGCCGAGGATTTGCGTCCGTTCAATGCGCGTGAGTTTGTGAATGCCGTTTTGGATCATGAGTAGGGTGCGCCGATGATTCAGTTCGAGCGCGTATGCAAGACTTACCCAAATGGTCAGGTGGCTTTACACGATGTAAGTTTCCGTATTCCACAAGGTCGTATGGCTTTTCTCACCGGCCCGTCAGGCTCGGGCAAAAGTAGCTTGCTGCGTCTGATTCCGCAGATTGATCGCCCCAGCAGCGGAAAAGTGCTTATCAATAACATGGATATTGCGCGGGTCGGTGCATGGCGTATTCCGCGTTTGCGGCGGCATATCGGGGTGATTTTTCA
>DYLI01000004.1:0-28371 GCA_020722165.1 Halothiobacillus neapolitanus
GCAGCCTGCGCCCTACCGACACCCTAGTCGAAAGCCAAGAACACGCCGATAACGAGGATGCCATGGCACAAATGGATCAAACCCTGGCACTGCAAAACCTGACCTTGCGCGCCTTGATTGGCGATTTGAACAAGGCGCTTGGTGGGTTGGTGCAGCAGGGGTTGAGTGTTGTGCCCATAACGACAACCAGCACTGAGGCTACAGACGCGCCGTTTTAGATTTTCGTAGAGTGCGCCGTGCGCACCATTGAACCCATTGGTGCGCACGGCGCACCCTACGCGGGCTGGATTACTTCAATCGTGTCTGACGACAACGCCAAGTGAGCAACCTAACGCTTTGCTTCAGGGACAGCCCAACCGCGGGGAAGCGCGGTTGGGCTATCTCCTGGAACCAATAGTTAGCTGTCAGATCGGGTAAATCGTTGTTTGTTATTAAAGTAACAAATCTGATTTTCCTAAATTGCATGCAGAGCAAAGAGTCTGCAAATTTTCCGCAATCGTTTCTCCACCTTTTGAATACGGAATAATATGGTCAATATGAAGCTTGGTCTCTGGACAATTTTTCGGCCCATGACCACATTTCACACATACAAAATTATCTCTATTCAGTACAATAAAGCGCAATCGCTTTGACGGAAACCTTGGCGTTGTCATTTTTATGGCCTGATAACCAATGACGGCTTGCTCTCCAGATTTAATAATATTGATTTCCAGTTCAGGAATAGTCAATCTTTCCTGAGGAATATCAGGAGACCCTGAATTTTCACGATCAATGCAAAAGGCATGAATTGTTTTCGAATGCGAACCGAATCTTTTTACAAACGCATTGAATGAAATTGATGACTGAATTTTAATTTCACGCGCCTTTGGCTCACCACCCAACAACTCCCATAGTCTTTGAATTTCATCGAAAAATTCATCATCTGAATAAATTAAAGAACGCCCAGGCCTAAGACCAGCTTCTCCACATGCTTTCCTCCAACTACCAAACGTGTTCTGAAAAGTGCCAATAGAATAGCTTCCGCCAAATTCTCTATATTTTTTAAATTCGATAGAACTTAAATTGTTTGCGCTTGCGATAGCTTTTATGTCAGCCAGCAGAATTTGTGATGTTGAATGTAAAGTTGAGCTACCTTCAATCTTAAAATCATGAACTTTAATGCAATGTTCGATTGCATTTACCCACGTTCCAAACTCATTTTCGTATCTGGAAATGGAAAAATGACCATGTTCTTTATACTCAGTCCATGATGGTCTCTTACCGAGAGTTTCCCATGCCCTTCTCAAATCTTCAACCAATTCACTTCTTGATGGCCTTGGTTCCGCTACGCTGTTTATCTTCTGTTTCAACAGTTTATAATACTTTTTTACTGATAAAATAGCTGATAGCAATTCATCCCATTTTGAGTACCCAAGAACCTTCTTGACTGTTTTCGAACTGTGTCTACCATGCTTTTCATAGAATTCAAGCGTGAAATATTCATTGCCATTTTTTTCTAAAACTTGTTTTAAATCATTTATTAGATCATTTCTATTGATACGGTTACTCTCATATTTAAACCCGGCCTTTACTACTGCATTTTTCCAAGAACCTAGGCGCTTAATTATTGTCACCGCCTTCACTTTTGAATATTTGTTAAATTCCGATGTAGTGGGAATGGCTCCGCTGAAATATGAGATAATCACGCGCTTAATTTCTGCAATGATTGATTCATCATCATATCGAGTAAGTCTTGTTGGCGTATATTTTGACATTTCATTATCCGAGTTAATCAATTACACCGTGACATTTGTAGATGGCTAACGTGCAATAGACATTTCGTTAGGTGTCTATATTTTTTGAAAGGATGTATATCTCGTCTTGAGGCGATTAATCGTATTGATTTTTAAGCGAAAATAAAAAAATCAAGGCACATCCAGAAAACAAACTACACCACCCTACATTTCGCCAGCATGGCTCATTGGGTGACAAGCAACTCCGGCAAGCCTGAGCATAGCAGCACGCATTAGGAAAAGCCCTTACACCCCATCCTCCTGCCCCCCAACCACCTGCCGCATGCGCAGAAAACGATCTGGATTCAGCGACAAGTCGTCAATGCCCTGTTCCACCCAAAAGCGGGGAAAACTCGGGGTTAAGTCCTACTGCGGTGAGCCAAAATCGCCTAACCAGCCCGCAGCGTGATAACATCTAGTCATTACATTGGAGGCTAACGCAATGCAAAAAGTGTTTCATACCCGTCAATTCAAGGCCGGAAACTCGCTCGCGGTGCGCATCCCCGTGGGTATGGCGTTCGCTCATCAGACTAGGCTTGTCGTCACGCGCGAGGGGGATCGCATTATCGTGGAGCCGGAAGCGCCAAACCTTGGGCATCTTCCGGCGCTGTTCGCGGCTCTAGGTACAAGCAAGAGTGCAGGTAAGAGCCTAAGTCAGGGCGTAGAACGGCCTGAGTTTGTTGAGGCCGATCGCGCATGGTGAAGCCGAGGTATCTGCTGGATACCAACATTTGCATCTACCTGATGAAGGCGCAGCCGGAGCCGCTGGTTGCGCGATTTGCACGTTGCCAGCCCGGGGAGATTGCCATAAGTTCAATCACTTGGGCTGAGTTGTGTTGCGGCTTGGACGTGCACAATAGCCAAGCCCAAATGGCGGCGCTCTTGGGCACGTTAACGTCCAAGGACTTCGATATGGATGCTGCGGCCATGTTTGGCGGGCTTTCACAGCAGTTTCCCGCACGCAAAAGCAGTTTTGATCGGATGATTGCGGCACATGCCTTGTCGTTAGGCTTGATTGTGGTGACGAATAACACCGCTGATTTTGAAATTTATGCCGACGCGGGTTTGGTAGTTGAAAACTGGACGGTGTGATCGTTGACATGCGGCGTAACACATAATCAAGCTACCGCTTATTGATTTGGCTCGCAAATAGTTTAAATAGGACTTACGCAACGATTGGATTTAGCCCCCTCTCCCCTCGCGGGAGAGGGTTGGGGAGAGGGGGAGCGGCCTCTGCTAAAACAAAGGCTTATGCCTACTTCCCCACCCTCTCCCCAACCCTCCCCCGTCAAGGGGGAGGGAGAAAATCCGTGTTCTGCGTAAGTCCTAGTATATTTTGCCTTTGCGGTGAATCCGACTCATAATCTCCGCATGAATAGCGGTGATTGCAAATACATCTGGCAGGCCAGCGACTGGCCGAACTGGCGTTACGACTTGGCGGCACTGGCTGTGCCACTGGCGGAAGTCAGTCGTGCCCAAGGCGTGTTGATGGGGCGCTTAACCGATGTTGGCATGGCGCTGCGCGATCAGGCCAGCCTCGCGGCGCTGACCGAGGACGTGGTCAAGACCAGTGAAATCGAGGGGGAGACGCTCAATGTCGAGTCGGTACGCTCATCCATCGCCCGCCGCCTGGGCGTGGATATCGGCGCGCTGGCGGCGGTGGATCGTCATGTCGAAGGCGTGGTTGAGATGGTGCTTGATGCCAGCGTCAACTGCCACGCGCCCCTATCGCGGGAGCGTTTGTTTGGCTGGCACGCCGCGCTTTTCCCCACCGGCTATTCGGGTCTAGCCAAAATTAATGTCGGTGCTTGGCGTGACGATGCCAGCGGCTCGATGCAGGTGGTGTCCGGCCCGATCGGGCGTCAGCGTGTGCATTTCGAGGCGCCGCCAGCGAACCGTCTGGAAGCCGAAGCGCATCGCTTCATCGACTGGGTCAACGATGCGCCCCACGAGCCGCCACTGATTAAGGCTGGGCTTGCTCATCTGTGGTTTGTCACCCTGCACCCATTCGACGATGGCAATGGCCGTATCGCGCGTGCCATGGGTGATCTGCTGCTGGCGCGTGCCGATGGCAGCCCGCAGCGCTTTTACAGCCTGTCGGCGCAAATTCAGCGGGAGCGCAATGCCTACTACGACATTCTGGAGCGCACGCAGAAGCAGTCGATGGATGTCACAGTATGGCTGGCGTGGTTTCTTGATGCCCTGCACCGCGCCGTCGATCAGGCGCAGCACACGCTGGATGCCGTGTTGAGCAAAGCGCGCTTTTGGCAGCGTTGGGCTTTGATTTCGCTGAACGCACGGCAGGTGAAACTACTCAACCGGTTGCTCGATGGCTTCGAAGGCAAGCTCACCAGCAGCAAATGGGCAGCGATTGCCAAGTGCTCGCCAGATACGGCATTGCGCGACATCAGCGATTTGTTGACGCGCGGTGTGCTGCGCAAAACGGATGCGGGCGGGCGCAGCACGAGCTATGAGCTGAACAACCCAGCAAGGCCGGATCAATAGTTACCAACGCGAGCATTAAAAGATGAATACACCCGCCAACGCCACACCAATCAGCATCATTATTCCGACGCTGAACGAAGAAGCCTACTTGCCCATTCTGCTTGATTCACTCAAGGCGCAGACTTTTCGCGACTTTGAAATCATCGTGGCGGATGCCAATTCGACGGATCGCACCTGCGAGATTGCGCGGGACTACGGCGCGCGCGTCGTCCAGGGCGGTATGCCGGCTGTTGGCCGCAACAACGGCGCACGCGAGGCGCGTGGCGAATTCCTGTTCTTCTTCGATGCCGACGTTCGTCTGCCGCCCGACTTTCTGGAGCGGGCGCTTGCAGAGCTTGACGAACGTTTCATAGATTTGGCCACCTGCGAGTTTTTGCCTGATTCCGAGCTTAAGCTTGATCAAATCCTGTTTCGTCTCGCCAATCTGACGGTCAAGTTGTACCAATCCATAAGCCCGCGCGCCGCCGGTTTTTGCATCTTTATCACGCGCCGCCTCTTCCGCCGCGTGGGTGGCTTCGACGAATCACTCCTACTTGCCGAGGATCATGACCTGGTGCAGCGCGCTTCCGCGTTTCGCTCGCTTGAGGTGTTGAAGGATGCAACGCTGCATGTGAGCGTGCGCAGGCTAGAGAAAGAGGGGCGTTTTGCGCTGGTGCAAAAATACATGCAGGTGGAGGCGCATCTCGTCCTCAAGGGCGCGATACGCGAGGACATCGTGGACTACGATTTCGGCAACTTCGACGAACCGAAGGATCAATCAAGCCTGCTTGATCGTATCGAATCAACGATCATTGAGCTGGATCGCAAGCTGGAAAAATCCCGCAAAGCGCGCGAAGAAAAATCGGGCAATGACGATTTTCTGGAGAAATGGAAAGGTGGCTTTAAAACCATGATGACTTCTCTTGCTGAGCTGACAAAGCCGAAATAAGCCCGATCTGATCCAGCTTGAGACATCACCAATAGATTGATTCGCGCTGTGCTGCACCCCAAGCCTTCAAGCAATAGGCGGCCACGCAGGATCAGAAAATAATGTAGGCGTAGCCTTCCTGTTGCAGTTCGATCATGCGTGTGTACGCGTCAAACACGATTTTGACTTCGGGCAACAGCATGTCGTGTGTCCAGCCGTAACCTCTCAAGGTGACGTTGCACACTTCCACTTTGACACCGAGCGCATTTAAATCGTGAATGATTTTGGAGTTGGTGTTGACTGCGAACGGGTCGCTTTGTGTGGTTTGAAAAGCTTCATCTTTCAGCGCCCAGTAGGCGGTCGGCCCGTGCAAGACGATGTGAATATCCAGTTTGGAGGGTTCAACGCCTTGTTTTTTGTACGATTCAACCAGGCCGCGCACGTAATAAAGCGACTTACCGATCCCCGCCTGCCATTCATCTTTGCGCGCATCGTAAACAACCTTGATGCCTTCTTTATTTTTGATCTGCATGATCGGTCGTTGCGGCGTATCCGCAGCGCAGGCAAGCTGAGTAAAGCTTGTTCCAAATACCGCCAGCGCCAAACAGTTCGCAATTAAAAACTTGTTCATGCTACGACCTCCATCATGCTTTTGATTTGAATGCGAGACGAGTGTAGGACACGCCTAAGGGCAATGCTGATTTTTATCACCTCAAAAAAAAGGGAGTCTTGAAGACCCCCTGATCATCGTGCTCCCTGTTATCAGCGGAGCATCAACGCACACACATCACCCTACGATGTGATGTTTGCCCACCAGTTGTACCGAGCTGGCTTTCGGGCCTTTATCGCCTTCGACCTCATCAAAACGCACTTCGGCACCTTGCGGCAAGTCGTCAAATTCCACATTCAACAGGCTGTTGCGGTGAAAATAAATTTCGCGGCCGTCCGAGGTCAAAATCGTGCCGGAATCCGGTGTAACTTCAACCACACGCCCATGCGCAGGCACGTCATGCGCTTTCACTTCGCCGCGCATTTTGCCGACGTAGGTTTCCAATTGGCGTTGCGCAGCGGCAAAAGCATCGCGCAAGGTCACGTATAAATCTTCGTGCGCGTGCTCATCATGCTTGTCATGGCTGACCACAATTTCCTGACCCGGCACGGTAATGTCGATATTAATGTCGTACAACTTTCCCTTGGTTTGACTGTTATGCGGTGCCGAAACGGTCACGCGCATAGATGTGATTCGATCAAAATAACGCTCCAATTTCATGGCCTTGTCACGGATCGCCGTTTCAATAGCCTCGGATGGCGGAATGTCCCTGAAGGTAATTTGCAGTGGAAGTCTCATCATCATCTCCTCGTCATGCCCAGAATTGGGCGAAACCTTTATGAAAGCTGTGTGACATTGATACCACCAGTCCCCCATAAAGCCAAGCAGCAAAATACGATGAATACGCACCCCTGCATGGTGGATAGGCAAAAGCACGCCATTCACGCATAATTCGAGGATTAATGCCCCGGATGCTTGATACCTGCTCAACATCCGCAGGGCAGAATTTTATTCTTTACACGTTGTTGGAGTGCGCGCCGCATGTCGAATCATTATCAGGATAACGATCCGCTTGAAACCCAAGAATGGCTTGATGCCCTTGAATCCGTCATCGACTTTGAAGGCACCGCAAAGGCGCAACACCTGATTACCGCGTTGATTGAAGCGGCGCGCAAACATGGCATCGACACGGCCTATAGCGCCAACACACCCTACATCAACACCATCCCAAAAGAAGCCCAACCTACCTACCCCGGCGACCTGTCGCTGGAACAACGTTTGCGCGCGCTGATTCGCTGGAACGCCATGGCCATGGTGGTCAAGGCCAATAAATCGCACGACGGCATTGGCGGCCATATTGGTAGCTACGCTTCGTCATCCACCTTGTACGAAGTCGGTTTCAACCATTTCTTCAAAGGCCCGGATCACCCTGAAGGTGCGGATATGGTGTTTTTCCAAGGGCATATTGCCCCCGGTATTTACGCCCGCGCCTTTCTTGAAGGCCGTCTGGATGAAGAGCATTTGCTCAATTTCCGTCAGGAAGTCGATGGCAAGGGCATTGCCTCCTACCCACACCCGTGGACCATGCGAGATTTCTGGCAATTCCCCACCGTTTCCATGGGCTTGGGGCCATTGATGGCGATTTACCAAGCGCGCTTCATGAAATACATGGATGCGCGCGGCCTAGCTCCGGCCAATAGCCGCAAGGTGTGGGCGTTTTTGGGCGATGGCGAGATGGATGAACCCGAATCCCTCGGCGCGATTGGCTTGGCGGTGCGCGAAGAGCTCGACAACCTAGTGTTCGTGATTAACTGCAACCTGCAACGCTTGGATGGCCCGGTGCGCGGCAATGGCAAAATTATTCAAGAGCTTGAATCGAACTTCCGTGGTGTCGGCTGGAATGTGTACAAGGTTATCTGGGGCAGCGGCTGGGACAACCTGCTCGAAAACGACCATTCCGGGCGCTTGGTGCAGTTGATGATGGAAACTGTGGACGGCGAATACCAGTCGTTCAAAAGCAAAAATGGCGCGCATGTGCGCGAGCAATTCTTCGGCAAATATCCGGAAACGCTCAAATTGGTCGAACACATGACCGACGACGAGATTTTTGCGCTGACCCGTGGCGGCCACAGCCCGCGCAAACTTTACGCGGCCTACAAGGCCGCCAACGAAAGCAAGGGCAAGCCGACCGTTATTTTGGCTAAAACCGTCAAGGGCTACGGCATGGGGCCGTATGGTGAAGCCTCGATGGCCGTACATTCGCAGAAAAAGCTCGACCACGACGGCCTGAAGTATTTCCGTGACCGTTTCAGCGTGCCCATTTCCGACGAACAACTTGAGCATGAAATCCCCTTCTACCGCCCCACGGCGGATAGCGAAGTCATGCAATACATGCAGTCGCACCGCAAGGATCTTGGTGGCTATTTGCCCAGCCGCCGCGATGCCGCGCCCGCGCTTGCTATCCCTGCACTCAGTACCTTCGAGAGCATGCTGCAATCCACCGGCGACCGTGAAATGTCCACCACCATGGTGTTTGGTCGCCTGCTGGCGCTGTTACTGCGCGACAAAACGCTCGGCAAGCGCGTTGTACCTATTATCCCGGACGAAGCGCGTACCTTTGGACTTGAAGGTCTGTTCCGCCAGGTCGGTATTTACGACCCGGCAGGCCAGCTTTACGAGCCGGTCGATGCCAATCAGGTTATGTGGTATAAGCAGGCCGCCAACGGCCAAGTGCTGCAAGAAGGCATTAACGAAGCCGGTTCGATGGCCAGCTGGATTGCCGCCGCCACCGCCTACGCCAACCACGGCGTGGCCATGATTCCGTTCTACATCTACTACTCGATGTTCGGCTATCAGCGCATCGGCGACTTGGCTTGGGCTGCGGGTGACATGCAGGCGCGCGGCTTTATGATTGGCGCGACCGCCGGGCGCACCACACTTGCGGGCGAAGGTTTGCAACATCAGGACGGTCACAACCTGCTCGCCTTCGGCCAGATTCCGAACTGCATCAGCTACGACCCGACCTTTGCTTTTGAAATGACCGTGATTGTGCATGACGGCCTCAAGCGCATGTTCGAGAACCACGAGCATGTGTATTACTACGTCACTGCCATGAACGAAAACTACACTCACCCGGCCATGCCGCAAGGTGTGGAAAACGGCATTCTCAAAGGCTTGTACGCCTTTGCGCACAGCACAAGCAAGCACAAGGCACGCGCGCAACTCATGGGTTCCGGCACTATTTTGCGCGAAGTCATTGCCGCCGCCGCCATGCTGGAAGCCGAGTGGAATGTCGCGGTCGATGTCTGGTCGGCTACTAGCTTTAACTTGCTGCAACGCGAGGGCGTGGATTGTGAGCGCTGGAACACGCGCCACCCCGAAGCCGCTGCGCGTGTACCGTATGCCACCCAGACCATGAGCACAACACAAGGGCCCATTATTGCCGCCACCGACTATGTGCGCGCTGTACCGGAACAGATTCGTGCTTACCTGCCCGGCAAGCGCTTTGTGACCTTGGGCACCGACGGCTTCGGTCGCTCGGATACCCGCGAAGCGCTGCGCCGCTTCTTTGAGGTGGATCGTTGGAACATCGTGGTTGCCACACTGAAAGCCTTGGCTGATGACGGCACCCTGCCTGCCAGCAAAGTCTCCGAGGCCATCCAAAAATACGGCCTGGATGTTGACAAACCCAACCCAATGACCGTATAAATTCGTTACGAGACTCAAATTTATGGCAATGCAGAAATTCACCCTGCCGGATATTGGCAATTACAAAGATATTCCGGTGATTGAAATTTTGGTTAACGAGGGCGATAGGGTCGAAAAAGACCAGTCGCTTCTGACCCTGGAATCCGACAAGGCCACCATGGAAATTCCCGCACCGTTTGCAGGTGTGGTGCGCAATATTCAGGTCAAGTTGGAACAGCGAATCAACCAAGGTGACTTGATTTGCGAGATTGAAACTTCGGCGGACGCTGCGCCTGCGGCTAAAGTCGAAACACCTGCGCCCGCTCCGGCTGCTGTTGTCGCTGCACCGCAAGCTGCCCCCATGCCTGCGCCCGCCGCAAACATCCCTCTCGCCAGCGCGACCAGCGAAAAGCCAATCAACGCCCCAAGCTCAGGCGCGAAATATCACGCTTCGCCCTCGGTACGTGCTTATGCGCGCAACCTTGGCGTTGAGTTGCAACATGTGGTCGGTACGGGCCCGAAAAACCGCATCCAGACCAACGATGTCGAGGCCTACATCAAAGCCGTGATGCAGGGCGAAAAACCCGCACCCAAGGCTCTTGCTGTCAGCATGACGGGCTCCGGCATTCCGCCTGTGCCGAACATCGACTTCACCCAGTTTGGTGAGGTTGAGCGCGTTGAGCTTTCACGTATCAAGAAACTTTCTGGCAAGCATTTGACCGCCTGCTGGCTGAACATCCCACATGTGACGCAATTTGATGAAGCCGACATTAGCGAACTTGAAGACTTCCGTGCCAGCCTGAAAGCCCGCGCTGAAAAAGCCGGGGTGAAAATGACCCCGCTGCCTTTTGTGATGATGGCGGTGGTACAGGCTCTCAAGGAATTCCCACATTTCAATGCGTCGATGTGTGCCGATAACAATGCCATCGTGTTGAAAAAATACTTCAATATTGGCGTCGCGGTGGATACGCCGAATGGCCTGGTCGTACCCGTGGTGCGTGACGTGGACAAGAAAGGCTTGTTTGACATTGCCCGCGAACTGGCCGAAATCAGCCAGCGCGCTCGCGATGGCAAGCTCTCGCCAACCGATATGTCCGGCGGCTGCTTCAGCATCTCAAGTCTTGGCGGCATTGGCGGCACGCAGTTCACACCGATTGTGAATGCACCCGAAGTCGCCATTCTCGGCATTTCCAAAGCCAAAATGGCACCCGTGTGGAATGGCTCAAGCTTCGAGCCACGTCTGATGATGCCGTTTTCGGTGTCCTACGACCATCGAGTAATCGACGGCGCGCAAGGCGTGCGTTTTACCACCCGCCTGGCTCAATTGCTGGGTGATTTGCGTGAAATACTCATTTAATTGCTGACACGAGGACGCTCACATGGCGACAATTGAAACCATCCTGCTGCCCGATGTCGGCAATTTTGACCAAATTCCGGTGATTGAAATCCTTGCACAAGCTGGTGATGTGATTGAAAAAGATCAGTCGCTGCTTACGCTGGAAACCGACAAGGCCACCATGGAAATTCCTGCCCCCGTGGCGGGTGTGCTGGTGGAATGGCTGGTGAAGCTTGGCGATAAACTCAGCAAGGGAATGCCGATTGCCAGGTTTGAGCTGGCGGCTGCAAGCGCAGGAAGTGCATCAGCCCCAGCGGCTGAAAAGCCCGCCCCCTCGACACCTGAAAAGGTCGCCGTAACGCCTCCTGCTGCTAGTTTGGCGACCGCATCCGCACTCCCGTCTGCCGACATCACCTGTGAAGTCCTCGTACTCGGCGCAGGCCCCGGCGGTTATACCGCCGCCTTCCGTGCCGCCGACTTGGGCAAAAACGTCATCCTTATTGAAAAAGAGCCGGTACTCGGCGGCGTATGCCTGAATGTCGGCTGCATCCCCTCCAAGGCCTTGCTACACGTTTCGCAAGTGATGAATGAAACGCGCGAAATGTCCGCGCATGGTGTGAGCTTTGCCGAACCCAGCGTGGATTTGGACAAGTTACGCGACTTCAAAAATGGCGTGATTAAAAAGCTCACGGGTGGCCTGGTGCAACTCGCCAAGCAGCGCAAAGTTCAGGTCATCACCGGTGAAGGTCGCTTCAGCTCGCCACATACGGTGTCTGTGACCACGGCGGACGGCGTGAAAATCATCGCTTTCCAACACGCCATTATCGCGGCGGGTTCACGTCCGGTGCATCTGCCCTTCATTCCGCACGACGACCCACGCGTGATCGACTCCACCGGCGCGCTCGAACTGACCGACATTCCCAAGCGCATGTTGGTGATTGGCGGCGGCATTATCGGCCTGGAAATGGCGCAGGTATACGACGCGCTGGGTACGAAAATCACTATCGTTGAACTGGCCGACAATATCGTTTCCGTTGCCGACAAAGACATTGTGATGCCACTGCTTAAGCGCATTAAAAAGCGTTACGAAAACATTTTCCTTGGTGCAAAAGTCACGGCGGTCAAAGCCACGCCCGAAGGCTTGGTGGTCAACTTTGAAGGCAAGGGTGCGCCCGAGTCCGACACCTTCGACAAGGTGCTGGTCGCGGTGGGTCGCATCCCCAATGGCAAGCTGGTTGATGCGGACAAGGCGGGTGTCGAGGTGAATGAGCGCGGCTTTATCCCCGCCGATGCACGCCTACGCACCAATGTGGCGCATATTCACGCCATTGGCGACATCATTGGTCAGCCTATGTTGGCGCACAAAGCGGTACATGAAGGCAAGGTTGCCGCTGAAGTCATCAGCGGCATGGCCTCGGCCTTTACACCGATCAGTATTCCCAACGTGGCCTATACCGACCCGGAAATCGCCTGGGTGGGCAAGACCGAAGACGAACTCAAGCGCGATGGCGTGGCCTATGAAAAAGGCACGTTCCCGTGGGCGGCCTCCGGGCGCTCGCTCGCCAATGGGCGCGACGAAGGTCTTACCAAGGCGCTGTTTTGCACCGAAACCCACCGTTTGCTCGGCGCGGGTATCGTCGGCACCAATGCGGGCGAACTGATTGCCGAAGCTACTTTGGCGCTGGAAATGGGCGCAGATATGGCCGACATTGGCTTAACCATCCACCCGCACCCCACGCTTTCGGAAACCCTGGGGCTGGCGGCGGAAATGGCCGAAGGCACGATTACCGACTTGTTGCCGCCTAAAAAGCGAGGCTAATTCCATGGATCTACTCGCCCTAGGAACCTACGCTCTGCTTGGAATCTTTGCCGGACTGATGGCCGGGATGCTGGGCATTGGCGGCGGTTTGATTATCGTGCCGATTCTTGTGTGGCTATTCAGCGTGCAGGGGCATGTGCCGCCGGAAATCATGATGCAAGTCGCAGTGGGAACATCGCTGGCAACCATTATCCTGACCTCCATCGGCTCGATCTGGGCGCACCATCAAAAAGGCGCGGTGGATTGGCTGATCGTGCGGCGGATTTTGCTTGGTTTGCTCATTGGCTCCGTGGCAGGCTCCGTGCTTGCTAATTACATGCCAAGTGATGTGCTCAAAAAAGTCTTTGGCGTTTTACAAATCACGATCGCCTTACAAATGGCCTTTGGCCGCCAGCCCGCACCACATAGTCAGTTACCTGGCTCCGTGGGCATGACCACGGCAGGTTCGGTTGTAGGCGCGATTAGCTCGCTGATGGGCATGGGCGGTGGCGCGGTATCCACACCCTTTTTTGCCTGGTGCAACGTCCCCATGCGCCGCGCCATAGCCACCTCGGCGGCCATTGGTTTTCCGGCGGCCATTGCCGGCAGTGCCGCCTATGTTTTTACCGGCTATGGCCTGCCTAATCTGCCACCCATGAGCCTTGGCTATGTGTATCTGCCCGCGTGGCTGAGCATTGGGGTGATGAGCATTGTTTTTGCCATGCTCGGTGCCAAACTCACGCATATTCTGCCCGTGGATATCCTGAAAAAAGTCTTCGCCGTGCTGTTGATTGTCCTCGGCATCAAAATGCTCTTTTTCTAAACTAACATTGTCACCATGCGCGAAAGCATCTTTTTAGTTGGCCCGATGGGCGCGGGCAAATCCACCAGCGGGCGCTTGCTGGCGCGCACCTTGGGTATGCGTTTTATCGACAGCGATAAAATTATCGAACAACGCACCGGTGCCAGCATTCCACTGATTTTTGAAGTCGAAGGTGAGGCGGGCTTTCGCCAACGCGAAAAAGCGGTGATTGACGAGCTCAGTCAAATGCACGGCGTTGTGCTCGCCACAGGCGGCGGTTCGGTGCTCCTACCTGAAAACCGCGATGCGCTGCACAATCGCGGCATCGTGATCTATCTTTTTGCTTCGGTCGATCATCAAATGGAACGCACTGCGCATGACCAAAACCGCCCACTATTGCAAACATCTGACCGGCGTGGCACTTTGCAAAACCTGATGCGGATTCGTGATCCGCTGTATCGGCAAACCGCGCATCTGGTGGTTGCGACTGATCGACTGATTCCAAAGTTTGTCGTGCAACGTATTTTGCGTGGTTTACATATGGATACACACCCTGGCCGATAACCCGGGTTGCTGACGCAAAGAACATCAATCATATTGATATAAAAGGATATTTATGCAAACCCTGCACGTTGACCTTGGCGAACGCAGCTACCCAATTTACATTGGTCAAGGCTTGCTCGACCAAAGCGCCCTGTTGCGTGATGCGATTATCGGTAGCAGCGCCCTTGTCGTGACCAATACCACCGTCGCGCCGCTGTATCGCCAGCGCCTTGATGCCGCACTTGAGGGGCTAAAAACCGCCACAGTCATCCTGCCCGATGGTGAAGCCTACAAATCCATCGAAAGTCTGCAAAAAATCTGGGACGCGCTGGTTGAAGGACGCTTTGACCGCAATACCACCCTGATTGCCCTTGGTGGCGGCGTGATTGGCGACATTACCGGCTTCGCCGCCGCCAGCTACCAACGCGGCGTGAACTTCATTCAGATTCCCACCACCCTGCTCTCGCAAGTGGATTCCTCCGTGGGCGGCAAAACCGGCATCAACCACCCCGGCGGTAAAAACATGCTCGGCGCTTTCTGGCAACCGCAAGTGGTGATGGCCGACACCGACACACTCAACACCCTGCCCGACCGCGAGCTTTCCGCCGGTCTCGCCGAAGTCATTAAATATGGCCTGATTTACGATGAAGCGTTTTTAAGCTGGATTGAAGCGAATATCGACGCACTGCGCGCCCGCAACCCGCAAGCCCTGGCCTATGCCATTCGTCGCTCCTGTGACATCAAGGCCGAAGTGGTCAGCCAGGACGAACGCGAAACCGGTCTGCGCGCCATTTTGAATCTCGGCCACACCTTCGGCCATGCGATTGAAAACGCACAAGGCTATGGTAATTGGCTGCATGGCGAGGCCGTGGGTGCGGGCATGTGCATGGCTGCCCGTCTGTCCGAGCTTGAAGGCTGTCTCAGTACCGCCGAGGTCGAGCGCACCCGCCACATTATTCAGCGCGCCGGTCTACCCACCCACGCCCCGGCCAATATGAGCCTGGAACAATTTACGCACCTCATGGGCATCGACAAAAAAGTACTGGACGGGAAATTGCGTTTGATTTTGCTCACCCGCATTGGCGAAGCGGCTGTGCGTGCAGATTTTTCGCCTGCTCATCTTCACCAATGCCTTGCCGACTTCACAACTCAACCTAAACTTGCTGCGATCCAAGCTGCGGAGAATGTGTAAATGTCTAACCAGGATGCCCGCGTGACTGCCACCCTAGACCCTCTGATGGATGCCACATTTAACGAACCCTCCATGCAGGAGCGGGTCGAGCTGATTATTCACCTGCTACGCCACAATGATCGTGTATTCACCATCATGAGTGACGATAGCAATGTATTGAGCGGCTTTAGTCACAAACTCACGCACCACGACACCAAGGGACTGTACTACGCCGAGGTTTACCCTAGTGCTGGCATGGATACTGAAGACATCGTCATGCAACTCGCCCGCAGTTGGGGTGTGGATGTTGATTTCGGCGAAACGGCCATGAATGCTCTATTCCAGCGCCTTCCCGCGCTCTTGAACGACCCACGTCGCGCCGTAGCCATTATCCACAACACCGACAGCCTGCCGCCGATTATTCTGGACGGCTTGATCGGCTTTATGCAGCGTCTCGATCAGCTTCTGGAAGGGCGGGTACGCCTGATTCTCACCGGCTCCGCGCTGCTCACGCAACGCATTGCCCCCGTGCAAAGCCTGGCTGCAGCAGGCCAGGTCTATGCTTTGCATCTGCAACCGCTTGCCCCCTCCCCCACAACACAAGGCTTTGTAAGCGCGGCAGCGGCAGAAGTGTTGGACGCGAACGACCCCACAGCCAACCCACAACCTTACCCTGTTCTCAAGCCAACCAGTAACGCAAGCAACACCAACAATGCGCGCGGCCTACTGCTGGGCGGTCTGGGTGTGTCCCTGATCCTGGCTGTTATCGTCGCCTTGTTGCTGCGACCCGACGCGCCGGAAGCGCCCAAAGACACGACGGTCAGCATTCCGCTTACCGCCCCTGTTACTCCAGCATCAACGCCTGCCCCTCCTTCCGACCTTAGCCCCGTTGCGGAGATTGCCCCTGCGACCGTAGAGCCGATTGCACAGAGCACAACACCCACACCGACGATTGAAGCTCCGGCTACGCCGGCATTGCCCCCTGCTCCTCCTGCCCAAGTCCCATCGAACATTACCCAACCAAGTGTCTACGCTCCCGTTCAAGCCAAAGCTATTGAGACGCCTCCCGTTCCGCCCAAGGCTGTTGAACCTGCTCCCGCGACTGAAGTCATTACGGAAGTGATTACCGCAAGCGCCGTCGCTCCCAAGCCAAGCCCAACAGTGCCAACCAAAACGGAAAGCAAAGCCAAACCTGTGGCGCAAACTAACGAGCGATTCTCTGCCAGCCACGCATCCAAGTATGCTGTGCAAATCGTCACCCTAAGCAGCCTCAAGGCGGTGAACGCCTACATCAAAACGCACGGCCTACAAGACTGCCAAAGTTTCCGCCAACAACGCGATGGTAAAGAGCTTTTCAGCCTGACGTGTGGACTTTATCCCAACCGTGAAGCCGCACTCGCTGCCGTAAGCCAATTACCGAGTAGCATCAACGCGGCCAAGCCCTATCCCCGCCAGATCGCTGACATTCGCAAAGTGATGCTGCCGTGAGAGGTGAGGCCTTGTTCAGCACATGATGGGGGGCTAAAATGCCCGCCCTTTTGCATTTTTGCCCTTCTTTTTTTGCTTGAGCCGCGCAGATGCCAAGCCATTGAATTGCTTTCAGCTCCAATCGGCATGAAAACTGCTTTTGAACTTTAGAACCTGTTCAAAGTCTCGTTTAGACCCATCACTCATTCACAAATCTACGAACCGATACGCCATGAACATGCACCCTACCCCACCGACGAGTGGTTTGTACTCTCCAACATTTGAACGCGACAACTGCGGCTTTGGATTGATTGCGCAAATGGACGACCAACCGAGCCATTGGCTGGTGCAAACTGCCATTGAGTCACTGGCGCGCATGACGCATCGCGGTGGCATTTCAGCGGATGGTAAATCGGGTGACGGCTGCGGTCTTTTGCTTAAAAAACCTGACGCGTTTATGCGCGCAGAAGCGTCCAAGCTTGGGTTTACGCTCAATGCGCTGTATGCCGTAGGCGTGGTGTTCATGAGCCAGGACGCAGCGCAGGCTGCCCTTGCCCGCACCATCCTTGAGCAGGAAGTACACGCGCAAGGCTTAAATTTCGTCGGCTGGCGCGTGCTGCCCACCGACCCGACCCAGCTGGGTAGCCAGTCCTTCGCCAAGCTGCCGCAAATTGAACACGCCTTCGTCAACGCCCCCGACGGCATGGATGCGCGCGTGTTCGACACCAAACTCTACATCGCACGCCGCCGCAGCGAAAAGCAGCTGGAAAATGATGCTGTGTTCTACATCCCCACCTTGTCCAGCCAAGTGCTGTCCTACAAGGGTTTGATGATGCCGGAAGACCTCGCGGGCTTTTATCTTGACCTGCAAGACGAAAACTTAGCCAGCTCACAATGCGTATTCCACCAGCGTTTTTCCACCAACACTTTCCCCGAATGGCGCCTGGCGCAGCCGTTCCGCTACCTTGCGCACAATGGCGAAATCAACACCATCCACGCCAACCGCAACTGGGCGCGCGCGCGCGCCTACACTTTGGAAACCCCGCTGATTCCGAACATGGACGACGTGCGTCCACTGGTCACCGAAACCGGATCGGACTCCATGAGCATGGACAACATGCTGGAAGCGCTGATTGCCGGCGGCATGGAAATGCTGCGCGCCATGCGTTTGATGGTGCCGCCCGCCTGGCAAAACGTCGAGCACATGGATGCTGATCTGCGCGCGTTCTACGCCTACCACTCCATGCACATGGAACCGTGGGATGGCCCAGCAGGCGTGGTGATGACCGACGGGCGTTTTGTCGCCTGCGGCATGGATCGCAACGGCCTGCGCCCGGCGCGCTGGGTCATCACCAAAGACCGCCACATTACGCTGGCCTCGGAGATTGGCGTATGGGATTACGCCCCCGAAGATGTGTTGCGCAAAGGCCGCGTCAAGCCGGGGCAAGTCATTGCGGTAGACACCTCAAGCGGCGAATTGATGATGCCGGAAGATGTGGACACGCTGCTTAAAACCCGCCAGCCCTATGGTCAGTGGCTCAAGCAACACGCACGCCGCCTGCAATCTGGCCTGGATGCTGATGTTTTGGCGGCCACGCCCATGGATGACGCGCAACTGGCCATCTATGAAAAGATGTTCCAAGTCACCTTTGAAGAGCGTGACCAGATTTTGCGTGTACTGGCCGAATCCGGCCAAGAGGCCATTGGCTCGATGGGCGATGACACGCCAATGGCGGTTCTGTCCCAAATCGAACGTTCACCATATGACTACTTCCGCCAGCAATTTGCTCAGGTCACCAACCCACCGATTGACCCGCTGCGCGAAACCATCGTCATGTCGCTGGAAACCAGCATCGGCCAAGAGCGCAATCTGTTTGCAGAGTCGCCTGACCATGCGCACCGCTTGTTGCTCGAATCGCCGGTACTGACCGAGGGCAAATTTGCTGCGCTACTGAATGTCGAAGATGCCGCGTTTGCCCATCAGGTGATCGAACTCAACCGCAATGCCACGCAATCACTCGACCAAGCTATTCGCGCCATTTGCGACGAAGCCGTCGCCGCCGTGCGTGCGGGCAAGGTGGTGATTGTGCTCAGCGACCGCCACATTACCCAGGGTCAGCTCCCGGTACACGCTCTGCTGGCCACCGGCGCGGTGCATCACCGTCTGATTAACGAAGGCGTCCGCTGCAATGCCAACTTGGTGATTGAAACCGCCACCACCCGCGACCCGCACCATTTCGCCTGCTTGGTGGGCTATGGCGCGACTGCGGTTTACCCCTATCTGGCCTTTGAAAGCATTGCCGGCTTGCAGCGCACAGGCGAAATGAAAGACGGCATGAACTCAGCCAAAATGGCGGGCAATTTCGTCAAGGGCATCGACAAGGGCTTGATGAAAATCCTCTCCAAAATGGGCATTTCCACCATTGCCAGCTACCGTGGCTCGCAGTTATTCGAGATTATCGGTCTTGCCGATGCCGTGGTGGACTTGTGCTTCAAAGCCACCACCAGCCGTCTCAAAGGCGCGGACTTCGACGACCTGCAAGCCGATCAAGCCAGCCTTGCAGCTGAAGCATGGAACCCACGCAAGCAACCACGCCAAGGCGGCCTGCTCAAGTTTATTCACGGCGGCGAGTACCACGCCTACAACCCGGACGTGGTGCAAACCCTGCAAGAAGCGGTCAACAGCGGCAGCTACGCCACCTGGAAACTCTACGCCGACCATGTGGACAGCCGCCCGGTCGCCACCCTGCGCGACCTGTTCAAATTGCGTAATACTGACTCCATTCCATTGGATGAGGTCGAGCCGCTGGAAACCATCGTCAAGCGCTTCGACTCCGCCGGCATGTCGCTGGGTGCGCTCTCGCCCGAAGCGCACGAAACGCTTGCCGAAGCCATGAACCGCCTCGGCGGTCGCTCCAACTCCGGCGAAGGCGGGGAAGACCCGGCACGCTACGGCACCATTAAAACCTCGAAAATCAAGCAGATTGCATCGGGGCGCTTTGGTGTGACCCCGCATTACCTGGTGAATGCCGAAGTGCTGCAAATCAAGGTTGCCCAAGGCGCCAAGCCGGGTGAAGGTGGTCAGCTCCCCGGCGACAAAGTGAACGAATACATTGGCAAGCTACGCTACGCCCGCCCCGGCGTAGCCTTGATTTCGCCGCCGCCGCACCACGACATCTACTCGATTGAAGACCTTGCCCAGTTGATTTTCGACCTCAAGCAAGTCAATCCGCATGCTCTGGTTTCGGTCAAGCTAGTGGCCGAACCCGGCGTGGGCACGATTGCCGCAGGCGTGGCCAAAGCCTATGCCGACCTGATTACCATCTCCGGCTACGACGGCGGCACGGGCGCATCCCCGCTTACTTCGGTCAAATACGCCGGTTCACCGTTCGAGCTGGGCTTGTCCGAAGCGCACCAAACCCTGCGCGCCAACGACTTGCGCGACAAAGTGCGCTTGCAAGGCGACGGCGGCATGAAAACCGGCCTGGATGTGATTAAAGCGGCGATTATGGGCGCGGAAAGCTTCGGCTTTGGCACCGGTCCGATGATTGCCATGGGCTGCAAATTCCTGCGCATCTGCCATTTGAACAACTGCGCCACCGGCGTAGCTACACAGAACAAGGTGTTGCGTATGCAGCACTTCAAAGGCGATGTGGAAAAAGTCATGAACTACTTCAAGTTCATTGCCATGGAAGTGCGCGAATACCTCGCCCTGCTCGGCCTGTCGCGCATGGAAGACCTGATTGGCCGTACCGACTTGCTGGAAATTCTGCCCGGCGAAACCGCCAAACAGCAGAAGCTTGACCTGTCACCCATTCTGTCCGATGGCGGCCTGGCCGACACCAAGCCGCTGTGCTGTGCTGTGCCACACAACGACCCTTACGACAAAGGTTTACTGGCCGAGCGCATGGTCGAAGCCACACTGGCTGCAATTGAAAGCAAATCCGGCGGCGTGTTCACGTTCAATGTCAGCAACATCGACCGCTCGATTGGCGCACGCCTTTCTGGCGAAATCGCCAAGCGTCACGGCAATTTGGGCATGGACGATGCGCCGATTACGCTCAAGCTACGCGGCACGATCGGTCAAAGCTTCGGCGTGTGGAACGCGGGCGGCCTGCACATGGACTTGGAAGGCGATGCCAACGACTACGTCGGCAAAGGCATGGCGGGCGGCAAGCTCACCTTACGACAGCCCTTGTGCTCACATTTACCCACCCATGAAACGCCAATTATCGGCAACACCTGCCTGTACGGCGCGACCGGCGGCAAGCTGTTTGCGGCGGGCACGGCGGGCGAGCGTTTTGCGGTGCGCAACTCAGGCGCGTTTGCGGTGATTGAAGGCTGCGGCGATCACGGCTGCGAATACATGACGGGGGGCACGATCACCATTCTAGGGCGTACCGGTGTCAACTTCGGCGCGGGCATGACCGGCGGCTTTGCTTATGTCATTGATGAGGATAATGATTTTGTCGATCGCTACAACCACGAGCTGATCGACATCCACCGCTTGATTCCTTCGCAAATGGAAGCGCATCGCCAGCACCTGCGCGGCATTATTGAAGCGCATGCAATGGAAACTGGCAGCCCGCGTGCCCGCGAAATGCTGGATAATTTCGAGGCTTGGCTCGGCAAGTTCTGGTTGGTCAAACCCAAAGCGGCAGACATTAGCCAGTTGCTCACCACACTGGCAGCCGCCGCCTGAGCTTGAATATGACCCCGCGAATGCGGGGTTTTTTTAGCCACATAGCCCGGATAATGATCTAGGGTAAGCCGCGCACCTGACACGGCTGCTCCCGGATTACGCCAGGCTTCATCCAGGCTACAAATTTCTCTCTGTGGCCTCTGTGGCTAAACTTTTTAGGGCTAAACTCCCAACACCATGTCCCGAATTCCCCAATCTTTTATCGACGATTTAGTCAGCCGCGCCGATATTGTTGATGTCGTTGGCACTCGCGTACCCCTAAAAAAGAAAGGCAAGGAATACACCGCCTGCTGTCCGTTTCATCACGAAAAATCCCCCTCGTTCTTCGTCAGCCCGGAAAAACAGTTTTATCACTGCTTTGGCTGTGGCGCGCACGGCACGGTACTGGGTTTTTTGATGGCACACGATCGTCTGGATTTTGTTGAAGCCATCGAAACACTGGCGGGACAAATGGGCATGGACGTCCCGCGCGAGGGCGGCAACACTGCGCAAGAAAACCCTCATGCGCCGCTATTGGCGATATTGGACGAATGCAGCACGTTCTATCAAGGCGAACTCAAGCGCACGCCCAAAGCCATTGATTATCTTAAACAACGTGGCGTTAGTCGTGAAATTGCCGCGACTTTTGGCTTGGGCTACGCGCCAGGGGGTTACGACACGCTGGAACGTCGTTTTAACGCCGATGATGCCACCCGCGACCTGCTCAAGCGCGCAGGCATGTTGAGCGAGGGCGAGCAGGGACGACTGTATGACCGTTTCCGCGAGCGCATCATGTTCCCGATTCGTGACCGACGCGGGCGCGTGATTGCCTTCGGTGGACGGGTACTCAACGATGACAAGCCCAAGTACCTGAACTCCCCCGAAACCCCGCTATTCCACAAGGGCGCGGGGCTGTATGGCCTGTATGAAGCGCGCAAAGCACTGGGGCGACCTGACCGCCTGCTCGTCGTCGAAGGCTATATGGATGTAGTCATGCTGGCGCAACACGGCGTACGCGAAGCCGTCGCGACCCTAGGCACCGCCGTCACCCGCGAGCAAGTGGACTTGATGTACCGCAACACCGCCCAAGTCATCTACTGTTTTGACGGCGACGAAGCTGGACGCCGCGCCGCATGGCGTGCGCTTGAATCCACCCTGCCACAATTGCGCGATGGTTTGGATGCACGCTTCATGTTTCTTCCCGATGGGACAGACCCCGACAGCCTCGTGCGCCAGGAAGGTGCAGAAGCATTCCGCGCGCGCATTCAAGCCAACGCCATCAATTTCGATCACTTTCTGCTCAGTGAGCTTGAACAACAAACCGAACACGATGGCAGCCCGGCGGCGCGTGCAAAACTCAAAGCACTCGCCCAACCACTGATTCAGCTCATGCCGGAAAGCACATTAAAAGAGCTCGTATTCAACAGCCTCGCCCAGCGCGTAGGCACGCGAGTCAACCGCTTACAGTTCAACGCACCCGCGCCGCAAACGCCTAAACTGCACCGCCAGCCGCCCACAAGCAACACACGCCACAGCGCCATCCGCCAAGCCATTCTTTACCTGCTCTACCACCCGGAGCTTGCCCGCGACACGGCACTTGATCCCGCATGGGCGCAAAGCGTCATCCCCGGCTACGTCCTATTAGCCGAACTCATCGCTACTCTGCGCGCCAACCCCATGCCGCTCGGCATCCTCCTTGAACATTACCGCAACAGCCCCCAGCTTAAAACCATAGACGCACTGGCCTGCTTACCCGCCCCGCAGGATAGCGATGATGAGCAGGTGCGCCAAAGTATGTGGCGCGACATGCTTAGCCACTTAACAGCGGCTTTCTCGCGTGAGCGCCTGCGTGAGCTCACTGCCAAGCCATTTGACCAATTACAAACCCATGAGCGCCATGAACTTCTTCGTCTCAGTGCTATCAAATTGACACCGTGAATATTTTGTATTCACTTGCTATAATCCCAAATCCACCTATTTGAAGCCGCACCATGTCTGACGATTCCAAGTCCAACATTAAAGACCTTATTGCGCGAGGCAAAGAGCAGGGATACCTGACTTATGCCGAAATCAACGACACCCTGCCCGAAGGCATGGTCGAAGCCGATCAGATGGAAGACATCATCGGCATGATTAACGACATGGGTATCCGCGTCTTTGAAAGCGCGCCCGATGCGGATGAGCTTACCCTCTCTGACAATGCACCCGCCCCGGATGAAGATGCCGCCGAAGAAGCTGCGGCTGCGCTAACCTCGACCGTGGATGATGTCGTCGGTCGCACTACCGACCCCGTGCGCATGTACATGCGCGAAATGGGCACCGTGGACTTACTGACCCGTGAAGGCGAAATCGTCATTGCCAAGCGCATTGAAGCGGGCTTGCGCGAAATGCTTTGCGCGCTCGCCATGCACCCGCCCGCCATCACTGAACTGCTCAGCGATTTCGATCGCTTTGAAGCGGGCGAAGCGCGCATTGCGGACGTGATCGTCGGCTTCGCCCCGCCAGAAGAAGAAATCCCACTTGAAATTGCAGCTGTCAGCGAGAACGTCGAAACCGATGACGTTATCGAAGATGTCGTTGACGAAGGTGAAGACGAAATTGAAGCCGAACCCGCCGGTTTGGATATTGAAGCTGTACGCCTGCATATGGCAACCATGCGCGACCTTCACACCCGCCGACTTGCAGGTGAAGACGTCAAGGACGAACTGGAAGAAAGCCTACTCGGCCTCAAACTCAACCCTCTATTGACCGAGCGCCTGGTCAAAAACCTGCGCGGCGCGGTCGAGCGCGTACGCAAACTTGAGCGCGACGTACTTGAAGCCTGCGTACAGCAGGGTGGAATGCCGCGCGATCACTTCATCAAAACATTCCCTGGCAACGAAACCAACGCCGCCTGGCTGAGCGAAGCCAGTGCAAGCAAAGCTTTCGGTACGGGCATCCAAGCGCTTAGCGCCGACATTGAGCGCCTGCAAAAACGTCTCAGCTACCTTGAGCGCGACAACAGCCTCAGCGTGCGTCAGCTTAAAGACATTAACCGCCACATGCTGGTCGGTGAAGCCAAAGCACGCCGCGCCAAAAAAGACATGGTCGAAGCCAACCTGCGCCTGGTGATTTCCATTGCCAAAAAATACACCAATCGCGGCTTGCAATTCCTTGATTTAATTCAAGAAGGCAACATTGGCCTGATGAAAGCGGTCGATAAATTTGAATATCGTCGCGGCTACAAATTCTCCACCTATGCCACATGGTGGATTCGCCAAGCCATAACCCGCTCCATTGCGGATCAGGCGCGCACCATCCGTATCCCGGTGCACATGATTGAGACCATCAACAAGCTCAACCGTGTGTCTCGCCAAATGCTACAAGAGATGGGGCGCGACCCAAGCCCTGAAGAACTGGCCGAGCGCATGGCCATGCCAGAAGACAAAGTGCGCAAGGTGATGAAAATCGCCAAAGAACCCATTTCGATGGAAACGCCCATCGGTGATGACGAAGACTCGCATCTGGGCGACTTTATCGAAGACACTAGCGTCATCTCACCCTTGGACGCGGCCACCAACGAAGGCTTGGCCGAAGCTGTACGCGATGTGATGGCCAGCCTCACCCCGCGCGAAGCCAAGGTGCTGCGTATGCGTTTTGGTATCGACATGAACACCGACCACACCCTTGAGGAAGTCGGCAAGCAATTCGATGTCACCCGTGAGCGCATCCGCCAAATCGAGGCCAAAGCACTGCGCAAGTTGCGCCACCCGTCACGCTCCGAGCTGCTGCGCAGCTTCCTCGAGGCCGAACGCTAGAACCCATTCGACCCGGCACAAACCGGGTCGTCCGCTTTCGGGCCCATAGCACAACGGTTAGTGCAGAGGACTCATAATCCTTTGGTTGCAGGTTCGAATCCCGCTGGGCCCACCATCTTTTGAACCAGCCCACTCAATAGAGTGGGCTTTTTTATGCTGACTTCTTTCCGCCGATTATGGGAGCACATCCGCTTCATGCGCACCAACGACCATCACGCCGTCGGCCTCAACACGCGCATCACGCGGGAGGCTGGCCACGCCGACAGCTGCGCGTGCGGGGTAAGGTTGTTGAAAATACTCGGCCATAATGCTGTTTACCGCAGCAAAGTTGGCGAGGTCGGTCAGATAGACATTCAGCTTGGCGATGTCATTGAGCGAGCCGCCTGCCGCTTCGCACACGGCGCGCAGGTTTTGAAAAACTTGGTGGATTTCAGCTTCAATGCTGCTTTGCATCATCTGCATAGTGCTCGGATCAAGGGCAATTTGCCCGGAAAGATACACGGTATCGCCCACGCGCACGGCTTGTGAATAGGTGCCAATCGCCTGCGGTGCTTGGGTGGTTTGAATGGTAGTGCGGCTCATTTTCAATGTTCCTTCGGGTTAATTCTTGGTTTCAAGGCATGACAAGGATCATTTGTCAGTTAGGTACGCCAAACCTTGAGCACGCCCTGCTCTCGCTTCAAACGACGAATAATTTGGGCAAGCTGAAGACGGCCGCTCACGCGCAACAGGAAGGTAATCACGGTGACGTTTTGATCGCGGTCGTCAAAGCTGACGTTATCAATATCCGCGCCAGTTTCCGCAATGGCACCTGCCATACGTGCCAGCCCACCGCGAAGGTTTTTGGCATTGAGCATGATTTCTGCTTGGTAATTGCCGGTGACGTCGTTCGCCCACTCCACGGACATGAGATTTTCCGGTCGCGAGGCAAGCTCAACCGCATTACCGCACTGACGCCGATGTACCACCACACCGCGCCCCGTGCTGACAAAGCCGATAATGGGGTCGCCAGGAATCGGATGGCAGCATTTGGCGAAGCTCACGACCAACCCTTCGGAACCGCGCAGAATCAACGAGGCATTGTTCATGCCAGCGGCAGGCTGCTCGCTGCCAGCCACCTCACCCGTTTTGGCGGTTAGGCACAAGGCGACCAGCGTGGCCATGCGATTGCCCAAACCGATTTCACGCAGCAAGTCGTTCATAGTGGTTTGATATTGATCTTGCACGCAAAGGGTTAGCCGTTCGGAGTCAATATCCGCCAAGCTAAGCTGGTGAGTTTCCAGCGCTTTATCCAGCAAACGCGCCCCCAACTGCATGGCTTCATCTTCGTGCAAGCCCTTGAGGAAAGCGCGAATATGGGTGCGCGCCTTGGCGGTCACGGCAAAGTTCAGCCAGTTTGGGCTGGGTGCAGAGCCTGGCGCGGTAATGATTTCAATGGTTTGGCCATTGCTCAACACATTGGATAGCGGTGCAAACTGGCGATCAATTTTACAGGCCACGCAGCTATTACCGACATCCGTATGTACCGCGTAAGCAAAATCAATCGGCGTCGAGCGACGTGGCAGCTCCATAATCTCGCCCATGGGCGTGAAGACATAAACCTCGTCGGGGAATAAATCGCCTTTGACGCTCTCCAGAAATTCCTGCGGGTTACCCGCCTGACGCTGAATATCCAAAAGCTCACGCAACCATTCGCGCGCACGGGCTTGGGTCGCACCCGTTGCGTCGCCATTAGTCTTGTACAGCCAGTGCGCCGCGATGCCGCTTTCGGCAAACTGGTGCATTTCGCGGGTGCGAATCTGCACTTCCAGCAGAATGCCGTGCGGCCCGAACAGCAGAGTGTGCAGTGATTGATAGCCATTGGCCTTGGGGATGGCGATGTAATCCTTAAAACGCCCCGGCAAGGGTTTATAAAGATTATGTGCCAAGCCCAACAGGCGGTATACATTGTCCACCGTGTCAGTGACGATGCGCACTGCAAACACGTCGAACACATCCTCGAACGACAGGTGTTTCTGCACCATTTTGCGGTAGATGCTGTATAGGCGCTTTTCTCGCGTCTGCACCTCGGCCTGCATCCCTTCTTCTTCAAGGCGCGCATTGAAGGCATCCTCAATCGTGCGCATGACCTCGCGCCGATTGCCCCGCGCCTTGCGCAAAGCTTGCTCCAACACACAGTAGCGCGTGGGATACATGGCCTGAAACCCAAGAGCCTCCAGCTCGTGACGCAAGCTGTTTAAACCAAGGCGATTGGCAATAGGCGTGTAAATCTCCAGGGTTTCGCGCGCAATCCTTCGGCGCTTATCCGGACGCATCACCCCAAGAGTGCGCATATTGTGCAGACGATCGGCCAGCTTGATGAGAATGACGCGCACGTCCTCGACCATCGCCATCATCATTTTGCGGAAGTTAGCCGCCTGCTGCTCGGCTTTCGATTTAAAACGAATTTGATCGAGCTTGCTCACGCCCTCGACAAGGTGCGCGACCTCAGCGCCGTACTCAGCAAGAATATACTCGTGACCGGTCGGCGTATCTTCGATCACATCATGCAACAAGGCCGCAATAATGGTTTTTTCGTCCATACGCAAATCAGCCAAGATACCCGCCACCGCCACCGGATGGGTAATGTAAGGCTCGCCCGAAACCCGTGTTTGCCCTTCATGTGCCTGCGCCGCAAACGCGTAGGCTTGGGCAATGCGCTCAATGCTGGGTTCATCGAGATACACCACCAACACCTGCACAAGCGGCGCAAAAATAACATCCCCCGCAGCCAACGTACTCGGCACGCCCGTTGCGGGGGATGACAGGTCTGGTATTTCAGACGCAGGCGGCACGATAGCCATCATCTAAGCCTTAGCACCTAAGCCCGGGATAGCTTAAACGTCATCGCTACTGGCCGCGCGGCGCGGTGCTGGGGTTTCGTCATCTTCACCACGAAATTCATTCAGCTCATCACGGATTTCAAAATCCGCAATGCGCGTGCGCACGGGTTGATGAATATGCACTTCGTCCAGCACAGCCTGAGTTACTTTGCCGGCGGCAATTTCACGCAGGGCAATGACGGTGGGCTTGTCATCCTCCGGATCGACCAGCGGCTGAGCACCGGCTTCGATCTGGCGAGCGCGCTTGGCTGCCATTACAACGAGCTGGAAGCGATTACTCACATCCTTCAGGCAATCTTCAATCGTTACGCGTGCCATATATATTCTCCGGTCGTCAATTCATTTGAACCGCGCATTGTATAGAAGATGCGGGGTATTAAGCCAGCAAGTCTTTGATTAGCCTTGCATGGCGCGCTGTAGAGCGCTCTCTGCGCGCACGATTTGCGCGAAAAATACACGCCAGCTCGCGCAAA
>DYLI01000004.1:28471-31301 GCA_020722165.1 Halothiobacillus neapolitanus
AGAGCGCTCTCTGCGCGCACGATTTGCGCGAAAAATACACGCCAGCTCGCGCAAAGCATCTTCAAACACGTCGTTAATCAGCAAAAAATCGAACTCGGCATAGTGCTGCATCTCAGTCGTGGCATCGCGCATGCGCCGCGCAATGATCTGGTCATCATCTTGGCCTCGCCCGCGCAGGCGAGTTTCCAGCACCTCACGGGCTGGCGGCAGAATAAATATCCCCAATGCCTCGGGAAACGCAGCACGCACCTGTTGCGCCCCCTGCCAGTCGATTTCCAGAATCACATCCTGCCCGGCGGCCAGATTGCACTCCACCGAGCTTTTGGCCGTGCCATAGAAATTGTCAAATACCCGCGCATGCTCCAGGAACTCACCCTCAGTCACCATGCGTTCAAAATAGGCATGATCGACAAAGTGATAATGCACCCCGTTCTCCTCGCCCGGACGCATGGCGCGCGTGGTGTGCGACACCGACACTGCAATCCCGTTTAAATTCTCATGCAACGCTTTGACCAGACTGGTTTTCCCCGCTCCAGAGGGTGCTGCGATAATGTAAAGTTGTCCGCGCATGGTTCCTCTCAATAATACTTGTTTCAAATACATTCGATTAAGGCGAATGAGTGCCGCATCGCTTGCGTGCCCGTTAATATGTGACGCGAGTTGCCCCGTCATGCCCCAGCATGACGCGCACACGATCCCCCGGGCGAAAAGCGACATCCGCCGCCTGCACCACGGTAACATCCGCACCATTATCTAGGCGCACAAAAAGCTCCAACCCCGTTTGCTTGGGCGACAACATGCCGATCATGGTTTGCGACAAACCGTCCGTGGCCGCATTGCGCTCAACACCAGGCCTGTAGGACTGGGCTTTACCCAGCATCGTGACCTCGCGCACCGCCTCGACCCGCCCCATACCCTTATTCGCCTGTACTGACACATCCTTTTTAACCTCAGCAGACCCACCACGAACCGGCGCATCCGTGGCACAGCCCGCAAGCAGCGCCATACAGACAATCACAAACGTAAACCGCACCTCACCGCTCAAACTGCGCATATTTATTTACCTGAAAACAACCTATTATTTGAGTATACCAACCAAGCACGTTGTATTTAAGGCGTGTTTTGGCGCAAAATGCCTCGAATTGTGTACAACTAGATGAACATGTCGGCACTCAACGTCTTCGAACACCCACTCAACGAGCGTATGCGCGCATTTTTTCGCGTTAGCGAACTATTTCGTCGTGCGCAACATTTTCTCTCAGCATCCACAGAGTACGACGCAGAAGCCGCCGTTTTGACCTTATTGGAACTGAGCGAAGTCACCGGGCGCTTTGATTTAAAACGCGAACTGATGAAAGAACTTGAGCGTCAAAATGCCAACTTGAGTGCGCTACAACAAATCCCCGGTGTCGACTCGCACAAACTTGCTGATGTTCTGGATCAACAAAAAGCCTTGATTCACCGTCTGCATGCCATCAATGGCCCGATTGCTAGCTCGATTAAAAAACACGAATTTCTCGCCGCCATCCAGCAGCGCAGCAAAATTCCTGGTGGGCTGTGCGAGTTTGACCTGCCCATGCTGCACTATTGGCTACGTCTGCCCGCCGATGTGCGCCGCGATATGCTCATCATCTGGTTAAGTCCTTTTGCTCCTGTCAATGAAGGCATTGACCTTATTCTTGACCTTGTGCGAGAAAGCTCTACTCCAATCGCACAACACGCCGAAGGTGGCTTCTACCAACAAGCCTTAACCGCCAACACGCCCGTGCAAATATTGCGCGTTTTTCTCCCTGATGATGTGGGCTACTTCCCTGAAGTTAGTGCTGGAAAACAGCGCTTTTCAATACGCTTCCTTGAATTGGAACTCGATTCCGACGAAGGTCGAACGCGTCAAAGCAGCGAAAACATTGACTTCAAACTTGCCAGTTGCGCCCTATGACCCTCTTACTACAACCTGAAGACGCTACCGATAACGCCGCAAAAAACAGCTTCATACTTAAGCGGCGCGCCCACAACCTGATGATCTTTGAATTGCACAATCCCAGCATTGTGCAACTTGCTTTGCGCTTGAAAGACCATATGGCACAAGCGCCCAATCTGTTCAAAAATACGCCTACCGTGCTTGATCTTGCACCGCTTGAAGATGGCTTTAAAATTATTGACTTCCCAGCCTTGGTCAGTCTGTTGGACAATCATGGCCTGACGATTGTTGGTATCAGTGGTGGTAGCGAGGCACAACGCACTGCTGCCGCACGTGCGCGTCTGGCCTTATTCCCCACTGTTAGCCAGGCACCGGGCGCAGAGCCACAGTTCGCGCCCACCCAGGATGCAGCACCTGCCAAACCAGCCGAAACCACTCCGAGTGAAGCGCCAAATGAAATGCCAGCGGATTGCGCCAGCAATATGGTGATGCGCCAGACAGTGCGCGCTGGGCAGCAAGCCTACGCGCGTGGCGGTGATTTGATTATTGAGGCCTCGGTGAACGAAGGCTCGGAGGTCATTGCAGACGGTGACATCCATATTTACGGCACCCTGCGCGGACGCGCACTGGCCGGGGCGCGGGGTCGCAAGGATGCGCGAATTTGGTGCCAAAATCTGGATGCTGAACTGGTGTCCATCAATGGCATTTACCGCACCCGCGATAGCATTGAACCTAACTTGATCGGCAAGGCGGCGGTCATCGAAATCCAGCAGGATAAATTAACCATTCGCGCTTTCGGTTAAAAACAACCGTAAGTGTTTTTTCACGTTTCTAATGAGGATGCCTACGTGTCTAAAATTCTCGTCGTAACCTCCGGCAAAGGCGGCGTGGGTAAAACCACCACCAGCG
>DYLI01000114.1:0-2695 GCA_020722165.1 Halothiobacillus neapolitanus
GTAAAACGTGTAGTCGCTCGTTCCGGGGAATTTGAAGTTGGTCGTGCTGTTGCCTGGTGTCCTTCCTGCCGCAGTATCGTAGGTGATGTTGGTGTGCGGTGCTGCAACTGTAATGTCTCTGCTTTGAAACAACACCCCGCGCGAATAGTCGCACGCCGTGAGCAAAACACCTTCTTCCCAACCTGTGTTGATGGATGCGACTTGAAATGTATTGGCAGGCAGTGTTGCGCCAAGAGGTACTACCGAAGGGATGTGCACAGTGATAGGAAAGCTGCGCTGTATGGATGAGGATGTGATGCTGAGGGCATCCGTCCCCGCAATACGGCTGCCCGCGCCAGTGTTGGGTGGGCCGTTGGGTGGGGCAGGAAGGCTGGTTCCTTGCTCATAGCCGCGAATTGCAACGCTGGGATCTAGCCACCAGACCGCTGGGGCTCCGGCGTTCAGTGCGTTGATGATGGGAAGGCGTGAGGCGCAGTGTGAACCTCCAGCCTCGCGGATGCTGCGCGCCATAAGTTCGAAAGAAAGGCGCGAGTTTTCTTGCGTGCGTGACAGCGCTTCGCTTGTGCGGTTGGCTTGTTGGGTGGAGCTAAAAATGGCAACCACGCCCCCAACGATGAATAGCCCGAGCGTTAAGGCAATCATCAACTCTACAAGACTGAATCCGCGAGATAGGTGGAGGGATGCAGGGTGGGTGGTTCGATTCAAGAACAGTGTTTTCATAATTAAATCAGCCCGATGGTTGTAGTAGTCTGAGTGGGATTACCGCCTGTGCCACGCGAGTCATTCCACTCAACGGTGATGTTGCAAAGTCCAGCGTTGCAAGCAATCGTTCCGCAGGTTGCTGCATCATTACCCAGATCATTTTTGAGCGCTTGAATCCAACGTTGGTGTTCTTTGGCTATCAGGTTGCCACCTGCAGGAACCGTGCAAGTCCTCGCTAAGTTGTATGTTCCTGCGCGAGCAGCGACGGGATTAGCGCGTAGGGCATCCAGAATGGCGTAGCTGTGTGCTACTGCCTGGGTGCGTTCGAGGGCACTTTGGTTGTTGCGCAAGGCACTCGCCTGCAAAGCGGCAATGCCAAGTAGGCCGATTGAAAGCACGAGCACGGCAATGAGTACTTCGAGCAAACCGACCCCTTGTTGAGAGGAGGGCAGCGACGGGGTGGTTTTCATTTTTATTGCTCCGTCTCAGGGGGCTGGGCAAGTGCCAGCGGTGGCGATGGGTGGATTTGGTTTTTCAACGCGCGCCCGGCCAACGACGTTGATAACTAAGTCTCTGGCATTTTCATTTGCCGGAACGGCAGTGGTTGGGCGGCAGATGCGCAGTGTACCGGGCAGTCCGTTGAGCGTGCCATCTGAACGAAAAACGATAGGGTTCAAACCCCCGTTGTTTAAAATCGTCAATCCTTGCGGTGGGCGGTGCTGGCTGACGACCTCACCTGGAGCATTCAAAGTATTATTGCGATTGCTATCAACCCATACCATCCAGCCATCGCTCCAGCTTGCACCATCGCAAGCGTTATTGCTGGCACTGCGACACACTGTTGCACGGGATCCATTTTTGATGGCCTCGCTGCGTGCAGAGGCAAGTGAGGCCAAAAACTCATTGGCTTGGGTGGTGAGCTGAGAACTGGTCATCGTGGCCTGAAAGCTGGGAATGCCAATTGCAAGCAAGATACCCAGCACAGCAACGGCAACCATGAGTTCGATAAGCGTAAAACCATTCGATCTGATAGTGATTGCGGGTTTCATCAATGAAAACTGCCTTTTGTTTGTGTGTTTTGGTTTTTAGGCTATTTAGTTCTAATAGGCAACCTAGCCTAGGTGGGCAATATGATGAACGGTCAGTTTTTTGGTGTCAGTGGTAATCAGAACGCGCTGCCTTTGGGCATGTTTTGCAGGACGGGAGTCTTGCTTGTGGTTTTTTTAATGGCGGAGGGTGTGGCGGTGTTGCTGGCGTTAGCGCCCGGGGTGGAGGGGGAGCGTTGGGTGCGGTTGGGGTTGATGTCGCTGTTGGTGTTGTGGGTGGCGTTGATGTGGGTGGCGGGGTTGTGTTTGGCGCGGCGGGCGTTGGGGCGGTATGCGGCGCTGCGGGTGGCTTGGGTGGCGGTGTTGTGGTTGGTGGTGGTGAGTGTGTCGGTGGGGTCGCTGGCGTTTGGTTTTTTGGCGGAGGCTGGGGTGCGTTTGGGGGAGGTGGCCTGGTTTGTGGGGCATGTGGCGGTGATTGCGGCGGTGGTGGGGTTGTTGGGGTTGATGGGGTTTTATGCGTTTTGGCAGGGGCAGGGGTGGGCGGTGCGGGCGCGGGAGGCAGAGTTGGCGGCATTGCACGCGCGGATTCGTCCGCATTTTTTGTTTAATACGCTGAATTCGATTGCGAGTTTGATTCCGACGCGGCCTGCGGAGGCAGAAACGATGGTGGTGGATTTTGCGCAGTTGTTGCGCGCGGCGCTGGCGGAGGCGGGGGTGGTGCGGCTTGCGGATGAGTTGGCGGTGGTGCGCGGTTATCTGGCGATTGAGGCGGTGCGGCTGGAGGGGCGGTTGCGGGTGGTGTGGTCGGGGGATGTGTTGGCCGATGAGGCCGCTTTGCAGCAAGTGCGCGTGCCTTCATTGTCGATTCAGCCGCTGGTGGAGAATGCGGTGCGCTATGGGGTGGAGCCGCTGCGTGAGGGTGGGGAGGTGGCGATTGATATTTCGCG
>DYLI01000114.1:2795-5512 GCA_020722165.1 Halothiobacillus neapolitanus
GAGCGGCGCGAGGGGGCGGGGATGGCGCTGGCGAATGTGCGGGCGCGTGTGCTGGCGCTGGGCGGGCGTTTGGATGTGGTGCGGGGGGAGGGTGTGTTTGAGGTGCGGTTGGGGGTGTTGGGGAAGGATGTATGAAGGTTTTGATTGCGGATGATGAGCGTTTGGCACGCGAGCGTTTGGCGCGTTTGCTGGCGGATATTGCGGGCGTGGAGGTGGTGGCTGAAGTGGCGGATGGCGTGGCTTTGCGTGCGGCGATGGAGTCATCCAAGGCGGAGGTGGTGTTGCTGGATATTGATATGCCGGGGGCGCATCCAGGTGAAGATGGGGTGGGGTTGGGGGCGTGGTTGGCGAGTTTGGCGCAGCCGCCGGCGGTGATTTATGTGACGGCGCATCCTGAACATGCGTTGCGCGCATTTGCAACCCATGCAGTGGATTATGTGTTGAAGCCTGTGAGTGCGGTGCGTTTACGTGAGGCATTGGCGGCGGCGGGGCGGGTGAATCGGGTGCAGGCGGCTCGTACTGGCAGAGGCGCGCGACGCACGTTGTCGGCGCGGCAGGGGCGCAGTGTGCGGGTGGTGGAGGTGGGGGATGTGCTGTGTTTTGAGGCGGGGGATGGGTATGTGATGGCGTGTCTGGCGGATGGCTCTGAGGTGGTGCTGGATGAGTCGTTGATGGCGTTGGAGGAGCGATTTGCTGATTTTGTGCGTGTGCATCGCGGGATGTTGGTGGCGCGCGGGCGGATTGAGCGGCTGGAGTTGGGGGCGGACGGGGTGCATCGGCTGTTTTTGCGCGGGCGGGCGCAGGCGGTGGAGGTGAGTCGGCGGCAGTTGAAGGTGGTGCGGGAGGTTTTGTAGCGCGGATGACGCTGCGCTGTATCCGGGCTACGTGGTGTTGAGGTAATGCGTTCATAATGCCGCTTTGTTTTGCCGCTTTGGGAGTTTTATCTGAGCCGCTCGCTAATTAAATCGACTGCTGTGATTAGCTCGATGACCTTGTTGTCGAGGGTGTTGGGTTTTGTACGCGATATGGTGTTTGCGCGTTTGTTTGGCGCGTCGGGGGCGACGGATGCCTTTTTTGTGGTGTTCAAGATTCCGAATTTTCTGCGCCGTTTGTTCGCGGAGGGTGCATTTTCACAGGCGTTTGTGCCACTTTTGGCGGAGTACCGCGAAAAGCACACTCGTGAGGAGATGCAGGATTATCTTGCGCATGTGGCGGGCACGCTGGGCGCGGTGTTGCTGCTGATTACGACGCTGGGTGTAGCCGCCGCGCCCTTGCTGTTGTTTCTGTTTGCGCCGGGCTTTCATGGCAACGCGGCACAATTTGCGCTGGCCGAGGAGATGTTGCGCATCACTTTTCCTTATATTTTCTTTATTTCGCTCACCGCTTTTGCCAGCAGTCTGCTGAATAGTTTTGGCAAATTTGCGATTCCAGCTTTAACGCCAATCTGGCTGAATATCGTGCTGATTGCGGCGGCGTTTTTGGGCGCGAATTATGCCGATGAGCCGATGCTGGTGTTGTCGTGGGGCGTTTTCGTTGCCGGTATCGTGCAGCTTGGCTTTCAACTGCCGTGGATTTGGCGCATGGGTTTGTTGCCGCGTCCGCGTTTTTCTTGGCATCACGAAGGGGTGCAGCGCACGTTCAAGCTCATGCTGCCGGCGATTTTTGGCTCGTCGGTGACGCAGATCAATTTGTTGCTGGACACCGTTTTGGCTTCGTTTTTAATCGCTGGGTCGGTGTCGTGGCTGTATTACTCGGATCGGCTGGTGGAGTTTCCGTTGGGTATGTTTGGTGTGGCGCTGGCGACGGTGATTTTGCCTAAACTTTCGCGTGAGCATTCGCGGGCGGCGGGGGCGGATTTTCAGCACACGCTGGATTGGGGCTTGCGCTTGACGGTGTTGTTGGCGCTGCCTGCGACGGTGGGCCTGGTGGTGTTGGCAGGGCCGATGTTGGCGACGCTGTTTGAGTACGGAAAATTCACGCCGGACGATACGTCCATGGCCAGATTAAGCTTGGTGGCGTATAGCTTGGGTTTGCCGGCGTTTTTGTTGATTAAGGTACTCGCGCCGGGGTTTTATGCGCGGCAGGATATGGTGACGCCGGTGAAAATTGGCGTGAAGGCGGTGTTGAGCAATATCGGTTTTAAGGCGGTGGTGGTGTTGCCGATGGTGGTGTTGGCGATACCGGGAACTCATGCGGCGCTGGCGGCTTCGACGGCGTTGGCGGCGGTGTTGAATGCGTGGTGGTTGTATCGCGGCTTGCGCGCCAAGGCGGTGTATCGCCCTAGCCAGGCATGGCGACGTTTGTGGTGGCAGGCTGGCTTGGCGACGCTGCTGATGGGTGGGTTGTTATTTTGGCTAAGTCCGGCGCAGGCGGCGTGGTCGGCCATGTCGGGCGGCTGGCGTGCGCTGTGGTTGGCGGGGTTAGTGCTTGGCGCGCTGGCAGTGTATGGCGCGGTGTTGTTGGCGACAGGGTTGCGTCCGCGTGATTTGAAGCGCGAGGAAGTGACATGGAGTTAAGACGCGGCTTGCTGCCAGCCTTGCGGGACAGCGCGGTCAGTATTGGCAATTTCGATGGTCTGCATTTGGGGCATCAGGCGTTGTTGCAGCGTTTGGATGCGCTGGCGCGGCCTGATTCGCTTGAGCGCGTTGTGTTGAGTTTTGAACCGCTGCCGCGTGAGGTGTTTGCAGCGGCGAGTGCTGCGCCGATTCCACGTTTAA
>DYLI01000115.1:0-2977 GCA_020722165.1 Halothiobacillus neapolitanus
GCCGACAGCCCCGGCTATTTCATGCGCAACCTGCTGGAATACAACTGGTTGGCCGTGACCGGTGCCTGCCTGATGATCGAGGCGAAAAAATTCCACGCCGTAGGTGGCTTCGATGAAAGCTTCCCCGTGGCATACAACGATGTCGAGCTATGCTTCCGCCTAGTGGATTCCGGGTTGTACAACGTGGTTTGCCAGGCCGTGCAACTGCGGCACTACGAATCGCAAACGCGTGGTCTCGACCATCTTGATGCCGCCAAGAGCCAACGTCTCAAAGACGATATGCGGCGCTTGTATGCTGTGCATCCACGCTATTTTCAGCACGACCCGTTCCACAGTCCCAATCTCCATCCCAACGGGATTCATTTCGAGTTGCTTGCCTGATGGATACCTTGTCAACACCACCCAAGCTTTCCTCGCACCATGCCGTCGAGGCTGCTCTGCGCGACTTTCCCAATGCAAAAGTGCTCGCACCGCTGCTCGATCAGGCGAGCTGCGTGTCCTTCGACTTCTTCGACACCTTGTTTGCGCGCCCCTTTGCCGACCCCGAATTTGCCTTTGACCTGCTCGGCAGGCGCTTGGGTGTGGACAATTTCCGCCAAAAGCGCGTTGCGGCACAAACCGAAGCCTTCCGTCGCATGGCCGCACAAGGCCGCAAGGAAATCCGCCTGAGCGATATTTACGCCTGCTTTGAGGTTGATAGTGAGGCACAAGCCCGGATGCTTGCCGCCGAAATGGCATTGGAGCTTGCCCTACTCGCCCCCAAGCCTGATGTTTTGGCGCTTTTTCAAGCCTTGCGCAGGGCGGGGATGAAACTCGCCATCAGCTCAGACATGTACTTCCCGCAAGCATTTTTTGAACAAGCCTTGCAGCAACACGGCATCGAAGGTGTTGATCTGTTACTCATTTCTGCCGAGATGGATGCGACCAAGCGTGATGCCGGTGAGCTTTTCGATACTTTAGTGCGCATGAGCGAAACGCCATCCCATGCTGTTCTACATATTGGCGACCATGCCATAGCCGACGTGCAGCGCGCCAAAGAGCGCGGCCTCATGGCCTTCCATTACGATGCCACCCCAAGCGCCAGTCGTGAACCTGCCGAGCGCGCCTACACCCTGCATGGCTTGTGGGAGCACTGCAAAAAACCATCGAACGATGAGCTGTTCCAGCGCCTCGGCTTTCTCTATGGCGGCCCGGCCAATTTGGGCTACCTGCAATGGCTGGCTGAACAGGCCAAAAACGACGGCATTGAACACCTGCTCTTCCTCTCGCGGGATGGATTTCTGCTCGAACGCCTCGCCTCGAAAAACGTGGTTACAGATCTGCCCCCTCATCATTACTTTCTCGGTTCACGCGTTTCTTATTATCTAGCCGCCATCACCGAAAAAAATTTTTCCGCCTACATTCCATTTCTATTGTCTGGCAGCGGCGGATTGATGCCGCGTGAGCTGCTCGAACGCATTGGCGTCACGCCTCCGGATGAGGCCGTCATGCGTGATATTGGCCTGGGCTCCGATGTCGTCATCACGCATGACCTGGAAGAAACCTTGGCACGTTTTCTGTACGCATGGCGCGGCGAAATATTGAAAGTCTGCGCGCGCAATCGACGCGCCCTGCATCTTTACCTGGCCTCGCTTGGCATCCAAACGGGCGCAAAACTGGGGCTGGTCGATGTCGGCTGGAGCGGCTCAACGCAAGAAGCCTTTGAAGCCGCCGTGCACCCCTGGATGGATGTGCAAGTGACGGGTTATTATTTTTGCCTTGCCGACACCCCCGAACGCCGGGCACGCGACAAGCAGCACCACATGCGCGCCATGTTTTCCAGCGCCACCCATGATGCGGAGCTCATCAACCGTATTTATGCCAATCGCTCCATCGTCGAACTGTTTTTTTCCGCACCGCATCACACGGTGATTGGCTGGCAGGCCGATCAAAAAAGCGGGCAGACTGAACCTGTATTTGACGCAGGACGTGGCGGCTCGCCCGTCGGTCTGGCACACATCACCCAGGAAATCAGCGCTGCGGCAGAACACTTTGTCGAGTGCTACCAAGCCATGACTACACGACTTGGCACAGGATTATCCCCAAGCGAACTGGCACAAGCCCTGCTGCATCTCACCGTGCATGAAGAGGCACAATGCCGCGCCTTTTCCTCGCGCATCATTAACTTTGATACCTGGTCGAGCTCCGCGAATCACAGCATGGGCTTGATGACTTACACCTAAAAGTTGCGCTGTACCCGACTCAAATCCATGCCAGAATCCAATTTAGCCATACCACAAGCCGTACCTACCCACCGCGTCGCCGCCGTGATTGTGGCGTTTCGCCCCGAACTTGCTCTCTTGCGCCAGTTGATTGCCGCCATTCGCCCGCAGGTTGATGCCTTGTGGCTTGTCAACAACGGCAAACCCAGCGACTTAGCGGAGCTTGATGCTGACCCAGCGGGCGAGGGCATCGTGCAATTTGAGGACAATCTCGGCATAGGCGCGGCGATTGCCTATGCCACGCAACGCGCCCAAGACGAAGACTACGAATTTCTTTTGACTCTCGATCAGGACAGTATTCCTGCCGATGACATGGTGCAAATGTTGCTTGATGCCTACGGTGAATTGTGCGCGCAAGGCATCAAGGTTGCGGGGGTTGGCCCCGAACAGATTGACCGCCGCTCCGGACACCATGCCCCGTTTATGCAGCCCATTAGCGCATGGCCCCTGCCACGGCACTCCATCTACCCCCCCGCCCATGGTGTCATCGAAGTCGACCATCTGATTACCTCAGGTCAGCTCGCTCCTGTATCAAGCTACCAACAGGTCGGCACACCGCGTGCCGACCTGTTTATCGACTATGTGGACATTGAATGGTCTTTGCGTGCGCGCCACTTGGGTTACAAGTTGTTTGCGGTAGGCGGCGCGCAGATGCAGCACTCGATTGGCGATAACTACCGGCAATTTATGGGCAAGCAGGTACCAATTCACAGCCC
>DYLI01000115.1:3077-5424 GCA_020722165.1 Halothiobacillus neapolitanus
CATGCGCGCCTGTTTAACTACCCCGCCCACAGCGCGCTGCGCAGCCTGGACGACCTCACTCAATGCGGCATTAAAACCGCTTTCTTTTCCAATAGCTTTGCCGCCTACCGCCGCGCGGCACTGAACGAAATAGGTGGCTTCCGGCGCAATCTTATCCTCGGCGAAGACACCGTGGCTGCCGGGCAAATGCTGCTGGCCGACTGGCGTATCGCCTATTGCGCCGAGGCGCAGGTGCGCCACTCACACCACTACAGCCTGCGCGCCGAAATGGCACGCTACTTTGACATTGGTGTTTTGCACAGCCGCGAGGCTTGGATGCTGGAGCAATTTGGCCGCGCCGAAGGTGAAGGGCTCCGTTTTATCCGCTCCGAAATCGCCTATCTTGCGCGCCATGCGCCTTGGCTCATTCCCGAAGCGGGACTACGCACTTTGCTCAAGTACACCGGCTATCGTCTTGGCCGCAGCGAAAAGCGACTCTCAACGGCATGGAAGCGTCGCCTGAGTATGCAGCCCAGCTATTGGCGCGACGATGCGGCTCATTCGTCATAGAATGCCGCTTTCGATAGATCAATCACGGAACTCAACTTATGTGCGGCATCGTCGGCGCCATTGCAGAGCGCAATATCACTCCCATCCTGCTCGAAGGCCTGCGCCGCCTGGAGTATCGCGGCTATGACTCGGCAGGGTTGGTGGTGCTTGATGCGCATCATCAGCTTCAGCGCCGCCGTGCCTTGGGCAAGGTCGAGGCACTCGCTCAGCTCCTGACCAGCGACACGCCACCGCTTGGCGGCGCGCTTGGGCTTGCTCACACCCGTTGGGCCACGCATGGCGTACCCGCCGAGCGCAACGCCCACCCGCACATTTCCGGCGAACGCCTCGCCATCGTGCATAACGGCATTATCGAAAACCACGCCGCCCTGCGCGCCCAGCTGATCGAACTTGGTTTTGCGTTCACCTCGGACACCGATACCGAAGTCGCGGCGCACTGGATTGAGCATCGTTTACGCGAAAGCGGCGACCTGCTGAGTGCCGTGCGCTGCGCCGCCGCCGATTTCGAGGGTGCTTATGCTTTGGGCGTGATTTGCCGCGACGAACCGCAGCGCCTGATTGCCGCACGCAAAGGCAGCCCGCTGGTCATCGGTCTTGGTTTGGGCGAAAACTTTATCGCCTCGGATGCCGCCGCCCTGCTCCCGGTCACGCAGCGTTTTATCTACCTCGAAGATGGCGATATCGCCGACATTCGCCGCGACAGCATCGCCATTTTCGATGTTCAAGGTGCGCCGGTAATACGCCCCATCAAGCAATCGAGCATGAGCGCCCATGCCGCCGACAAGGGCAATTATCAGCATTTCATGCAGAAGGAAATTCACGAGCAACCGCGCGCCGTGGCCGACACGCTCGAAGGGCGCATCAGTGAGCATCAAGTGCTTGCCGGGATATTTGGCGTGCAGGCCGATGAGGTTTTCAAGCGCATCAAACGTGTGCAAATCATCGCCTGCGGCACCAGCTTTCACGCCGGGCTCACTGCACGCTACTGGTTTGAAGACATCCTAGGCCTACCCTGCCAGGTCGAAGTCGCCAGCGAATTCCGCTACCGCAACCCGGTGATTAGCGACGACACGCTGTTTGTCACGCTCTCGCAATCCGGCGAAACCGCCGACACTTTGGCCGCACTGCACGATGCCAAAGCGCGCTGCCCGGAACTTGCCACGCTGACCATTTGTAATGTGCCCGAATCATCCTTGGTACGCGCCTCCGAGCTGGTGTTCATGACCCATGCCGGCCCGGAAATCGGTGTGGCCTCAACCAAGGCATTCACCACGCAACTGATTGCGCTCGCCTTGTTGCTGCTGAGTATCGGCAAGGTACAAGGCCGGCTCACGCCCGAGCAGGAAACCCGCATTGTGGGCGGATTGATGCGTATTCCGGGCAAAATTGCCGAAGCCTTAAAGCATGAAAAACGCATCCTCAAACTGGCCAGAAAACTGGTCAATAAGCAGCACGCCTTATTTCTCGGGCGCGGACCAATGTACCCCATCGCTATGGAAGGCGCGCTCAAACTCAAGGAAATTTCCTACATCCACGCCGAAGCCTACCCCGCTGGCGAACTCAAACACGGCCCCTTGGCACTGGTCGATGACACCATGCCTGTCATTGCGATTGCGCCGCAAGACGACCTGCTGGCCAAGCTCAAGTCCAACCTCGAAGAAGTGCGCGCACGCGGCGGCGAGTTGTTCGTTTTCGCCGATGAACACGCCGGTTTAACGGAAAGCGACGGCATCCACGTCGTCCCCGTCACCTCGCATGTCGGGCGCATCAGCAAAACCATTATCTTCACCATCCCGCT
>DYLI01000116.1 GCA_020722165.1 Halothiobacillus neapolitanus
ATAAACAATATTCTCACTCACGCGGTATCTCCTTGATGAGGATGGAAAAACGGGGTTAACCCCATGTTTGGAAACTTCAATACTCGTTAAACTTTGGCGATTTTGCGGCGAGCTTGGCGCGATTGCAAGTTACGCAGCGGTTTCTGCGCCTTGTAAATGTAGCCCTATGGGGCATTCAATCTCCACCGCGAGCGGCAGATGATCCGAATGCGGCAACTGCAAGACTTCGGCCTTGTGCAAGCGCAAACTGGGGCTGAGCAAAATATAGTCAATCATGCGATTGGGTCGCCAACTGGGGAAAGTGTGCAACTCCTGTTCGGGCAGTAGCAGACCCGAACGCTGTTGCAACATGCGCAACTCAGGCGAATGCGGCAAGCAGTTGAAATCGCCCATCAGTACGGCATGAGGCTCGTTGTGCAACAGTTCGGCCACAAACGCCATCTGCTTCAAGCGTGTCCCCCGCCCTAGGGCGAGGTGCATGACCGCCACCGCCAGGCGGGCCTTACCGCAACCAAAGTAAGCCAGCATGACCCCCCGCCCCGGCACAATGCCCGGCAGGGCGTGATGTTCGACCACATACGGCGTATAGCGCGCCAGCAAGCCCAGGCTGTGTTTGGCCAAGTGACCAAAATCACGGTTGGTTTGATGCCGCCAAAACGGCAGACCGGCGCGGCTGGCGAGGTACTCGGTTTGATTCACGTATTGGCTACGCAAACTGCCTGCGTCCACTTCCTGCAAGCCCACAATGTCGTAGTCCGCCAAAGCCTTGGCGATGTTATCCAGATTTCTTGCGCGCCCAGGCGAGGGCAAAAAATGCTTCCAGCTATTACCCAGATAATCATGATAGGCACGGCTGGAAATGCCGACCTGAATGTTATAACTCAGCAGCCGCAGACGCTGCCCATGGTGCGTGGCTTGCTGCATCACATCGGTGACACCATCTCACCCAGTCGCGCCGTGAGCTTGAGGTTTTCGCTGTAATCGACCGGCACGTCAATCACGCAAACCTCATTGCTGGCAATCGCCTCGCGCAGCACCTCTTGCAGTGACATACCCGATTCAATGCGATAGCCGCGTGCGCCGAACGATTCCGCCAGCTTGACGAAATCCGGGTTGCCAAATTTGACGAAAGCCGGACGACCAAATTGTGCAATCTGCTTCCATTCAATCAAACCATAACCGCCATCATTCCAGATCAGCACGATGATCGGCGTATTCAGGCGTACCGCCGTTTCCAGCTCTTGCACGTTCATCAGAAAGCCGCCGTCACCTGTGGCCGCGACCACGGTGCGCTCCGGACGCGCCAGTTTGGCGGCAATCGCCCCCGGCAAGGCGATACCCATGCTGGCAAAACCATTGGAAATCAGGCAGGTATTTGGAAACTCACAGCGGAACATGCGCGCCAGCCACATTTTGTGCGCGCCCACATCGGAAATCACAATGTCGTGCAAATCAAGCGCGGTGCGCAAATCCCAAATCAGCTTTTGCGGCTTCAGCGGCCACACGCTATCGCGCGCATGTTCGCTCATATCGGTCTTGAGCAACTCACGCAACGGGCGCATGGCCTGCCCCTCATGCGGTTTGGTGCGCAAGGCAATACGTTCAAGCGACAAACCGATATCACCCAAAACTTCCAGCGTCACGCCGTAATGCGCGTCTACCTCCGCCGACGTGTCGTCGATATGCAGAATGGCGCGGTCGCGGGTTGGATGCCATAAATGCGGATGGTACTCCACGATGTCGTAGCCAATGGCGATAATCAGATCGGCATGATCGAAGCCCACACCGACGTAATCCTTGGCCTGCAAACCCACGCTGCCCAAGGCCATTGGGTGTTTGAACGGAATCACCCCCTTGGCCATAAAGGTGTTCGCTACCGGGATATTCAACTGTTCTGCAAACGCCGCCAGCGCCTCATGCGCTCCGGCGCGAATCACGCCATTGCCGGCAAGAATGATTGGATTTTTCGCCTGCGAAATCAGCTCGGCCGCCGCGATAACGGTTTGATCGGTCGGCCCGGGCTCATGACCTTCAACCGAACTCAGCGGCACACCCTCGGCAGGCATTTCGGCGATATTTTCCGGCAGCTCGATAAAGGCCGCGCCGGGCTTGGAGGCTTGCGCCAGCTTGAACGCCTTGCGGATGGTTTCCGGCACGGTGCTTGGCGTTAGCACCCGCGTCGAATACTTGGTAATCGGGCGAAACATCTCAACCAAATCAAGCACCTGATGTGATTCTTTATGCAGCCGCTCTGTCGAAGCCTGCCCGGCAATCGCCACTAACGGCGCATGATCCATATTCGCATCCGCTACGCCGGTAATCAGATTGGTCGCCCCCGGCCCCAAGGTCGCCAGACACACACCCGCACGCCCGGTCAGCCGCCCATGCACATCCGCCATAAACGCCGCGCCCTGTTCATGCCGCGTGGGAATAAAACGAATCGTGCTACCTAACAGCGCGTCCAGCAAATCAAGATTTTCCTCTCCCGGTACACCAAAAATGGTTGCAACGCCCTCGGCTTCAAGGCAACGGATGACAAGCTCGGCAGTGGTCATGGTGATGGACTTTTGCGTCAATAGATTAAGTGGCATGAAGTTTAGCAGGAAGAGCACGCCTGTTACGCCAAACAAAAACGCCGCAAAACGCGGCGTTGGAAAAACTACCCGATAACGGGGTTAGAAATTTGCCTGCTCCGCCTCGGTGTAGGCCAGAATCGTGTAGTTGCCGATATTCTCGTTGAAACCTTTGGTCACTGGTGCCCATTTTTTCACACGCGGATCGGCCAGAACCATGATTTTGGCTTGCTCCAGTTGCTTGCCCTGCTTGACTGCGTCGACACAGGCGCCGTAAATCCCCTCGAACAATTCGCGGTTATTTTTCAGCACATCCGCGCCAGGAACACCGTGTCCGGGTAGCCATATCTTGACCTTGGGCTGAATTTTTTCCAGTGCATCCATAACTTTAAAGGTTCCGAGATACGAACCGTCCTCCATAAACGCAATACGCCTATCCATGGCGACATCGCCCACATGCACGATGTTGTCCTCCACAATCAGGAAGCACACATCCGCTGGTGTGTGCGCCGTGCCGTAATGCAGGCAGCGGATGGTCACATCGCCATACTTGAACTCGTCGCCGTGCTTGATTTCCTTGTTGGGCGCGGTCACCACCGTGCCGAGCGTGGCATTGTCGGTGGAGCGCTCCATCAGCTTGACCCAATATTCGCCCTGCCCGGACTTGATGGCCGACATGGTGAGCGCGTGCGCATAAATCGGCACATCCTTGTTGGCCTCGACAAAGGCATGATTCCCCAGCCAATGGTCGCCGTGATAATGCGTGTTGAACACGGCAATAATCGGCTTGTCGGTGACTTTTTTGATCTGACGCAGTGCCATTTCGCCAATTTGCGTGGACGCGCCCGAATCCAGAACCACCACGCCTTTTTGCGTGACCACAAAGCTGACATTACTCATCAGCCCCTGATTTTTGGCATTTGGAAAACCATCCGGCGCAATCACCACATAAGTATGTTCACCCAGCTTTTTGGCCGGAATATCCGCTACGGCCGGCCCTTTCACCACCATCTCCATCTCCTTGGCAAAGGCTTGCAAAGGCGCGAGTGCAGGCACGCTCAACGCGCCCAAGGCTGCGGCGCTGGCGACTGTGCGCAAAAAAGAACGACGGGCGTGATTGGCTGAATGATGCTCTGACATGACGCGACTCCTCACTAAATGTTGTTTTGGTATAAGCATTCTAGGCGCTAGCCGTTTTGATGTGTCCACAACTTTTTTATCGCGCCCTACGGGTTTATTTATGTGCACACACCCGCTATGATCCAACGTTACTCTATAACGCAAATCAAGCCTACATGTTCAAACCTGCCTATTTAATCGCTCTTGCTCTACCCCTGTCTGCGCTTGCCGACGAACCCAACACCGCGCCCTACATCATTCCCAGCGCCCATCTCGATTTTGTGGGTTACGGCGATAACGCGAACGGCATGGGTGGCGAATATTTGCAAAACGCCAATGGCATATTCAACGTACATCATGACGATGCCACGGGCGGCCACAGCCACGGCGGCGGGCTTGAGCAGGGGTTAAATTTTCGGGGTATCGAGCTTGCGCTCAAGGCCGAGTTCCCGGGCTGGGCGGATGGCGCGTTGCGCATGGTGACGGACGGCAGCGACGGCGCTATCGAAGAAGCTTGGTTACGCAGCCGCGTTTTGCCCGGCGGGTTGCAGCTCAAGGGCGGACTGTTTTACAGCGATATTGGTATTGAAAATAAACTGCATCCGCACGATTGGGACTTTGTAAATCAATCACTGCCCTACCAAATGCTCTTTGCTAGCGGGCTGAGTGGCAGTGGTTTGCAAGTCAACTGGACAGCCGACTTGCCTTTCAAGCTCACGCTCGGCGCGGAAGCGCTCAATGCGGAAAACGAAGGCGTTGATGCTTATGTCGGCCCGACACAGGGCTACTTCACCACCATCGGCAAACAAATCAGCCTGCCCTTTGCCGAACAAACTTCATGGCCGAGCGTCTACACGCTGTACGCCAAAAGCGGTATCGCCATCAGCGAAAATCAGCATCTTTTTGGCGGCCTCTCCTACATCAAAGGCCGCCAACATCAGGAAATGCACCGTTATCATCCCGGGATTAACGATGCCGACCATTCCTTGCAGGGCAGCACTCAAACCTATGGCATAGACGCGGGTTATCACTACCACGCCGACCAGGCTCATGGCGTAGGCGATTTCAAAATAAGCGCCGAATACTTTTACCAAAGTAAAGACCTCACGCTGATTTATCACGACACCAAACCGTGGAACGTGGACATGCCACGTGAGCTGAATGTCGATGCCTTCGTCATTCAAGCTAAATACGGTATCGCCCCGCGCTGGGATATTGGCCTACGCTATGACATGGCGGGCAATATTCACGAAGCCCTGCGCTCCGCCTCGCCCACCCACTGCCTGCCGCCCTATCAAAGCAAACCCTGCCCGCGCCAGAACAGCTCATTTGAATCCATGCAGCGCATCAGCGCCGCGCTCACCTGGCAGATCGACGAGCGCCAACACCTGCGTTTAGAGCTCGCCCACGCCAGCGTCCCCGTGGCCGAAGACATCAATGCTGATGGCATTAACGATGCGGTGCGCCGCGATTTCAACCAGATATTTCTGCAATATCAACTCATGCTTGGTGGA
>DYLI01000117.1 GCA_020722165.1 Halothiobacillus neapolitanus
TGGTGCGCGAAGTCAAAGACCCCAATATGCGCGGCATCTTCCGCTGCCTCAACGAGGTCTACCCCGTCGGCGTGGATAAACCCAACTCACGCTACATGGGCGAGATTTTCCGCGTCACCAACCTGCACGACGTGGTCGAACTGCAAAAAGAGCGTGAAATACGCTTTTTCAATCAGGAACAGATCCGCAAGCTCGAACTGCCGGCCAACATGGCCATCGTCAAACCCTCACCCTATACCCACAATATCGTCGGCTATTGGGAACGCCCCGAAGACGAGCTGCGCGTGTACGCCCTCGGCATTTCCACCATCCGCGATGACATTCAGCGTGCTTATGTTGAAGCCAAAAACATGCAAGCCGGGCTGGGACTCGACCACCTGCTCCTGCCCATCGACCACCTGGCCACCCGCGTGTACAGCCAAAACCGCGAAGCCGCCATCCTCGAATACCTCACCCTCAGCAGCTACTACTACTGGGGTTCCTACGACATCAGCTCGCAAAACTCATCCACCAACGTGACCAAAAGCCTGCACTACACCGCCGAGTCACGCAGCCCGGCCAAAGTATTCACCGCCGCCAACTACCCCTACTTCGTCAACCACCTGCTCAAACTGCCCTCGCCCACCGAAGCCTTTGTACGCAACTTCGGCCCGCGCCTGCACCACCTCGCCATCTCGGTGGCCGACGGCCAAACCCAGGGACAACCCAATATCGACTACGCCGTCGCCGCCCTCCAGGGCTGTGGTAAGGACTTCCTCCTGGATGTCATTGGCTCGCAAGAAGAAGGCCTCAAACAAATTTTCTCGCGCGCGTCGGAACACTCCGCACTGATTGTCGAATACGTGCAACGCTTCGGTGATTTCCAGGGCTTCTTCACCAAGGACAACGTGGCCGAACTCACCCAGGCTGCCGGTGTCGATGAAAGCCTGCGCGCACTGGACGCGGGGGCGCGGGCTTGAGTTAAGGCACCGACCTAGGAGGCTCGCCCCGAGCCGATGGTATTGTGCCCCGTAGCATCGCGCCGGGGCGGCGCTCCTACAACAAAAACCCCGCGACATGGCGGGGTTTTGTATTTGGAGTTTCGGTTCTAGCAGCCTGTCGGACTTGAGCGGCTGTAGCGAAAAAATCGCCGACCGAGGGCATATTTTGCCGATTTTTTCGGCAATAGCAGGGACTATTGGCTAAAAAATCGGTGGAATTATGAACCGGTCAGCGGCTTTTGCAGCCAGATCGTCTCAAGTCCGACAGGCTGCTATTACTGCGGGTAAACGCGCAAATCCAGGGTGTACGGCATATCCCCCGTGGGCTCTTGCGCCGGCGGCATCATCGGATGCGGCAGCGCATCATGCCAACTGACATGCACGCCGACCGGAACGCCTTGAGCGCCAAGCTGTGTCGTGATGTCATCTTCAGGCAGCGCAGGTTGCTGAGCATAGCTGCCGATGGTGTGCCCGCTCATTTCAAATCGCGTCATGCGGCGCGATTCAGCCTCGCTCGCATTCATCGGGAACTGATCGAAATTGCGCCCTCCGGGATGGGTCACGCGATAGGTGCAGCCACCCACGCTTTTGCCGTTCCAGGTGTCAATCAGATCAAAGACCAGCGGCGCATGAATGCCGATACTCGGATGCAGTGCCGAGTAGGGCTGCCACGCACGGTAGCGCACCGAGCCGACCTGTTCGCCGCGCGTGGCCGTGGACTGCAACGGCACGCGATGGCCATTGCAGGCCAAGACATAGCGGCTTGAAGTCACACCACGCAACATCACCTCCACCCGCTCCAGCGATGAATCGACATAGCGCGCCGTGCCCTGCCCGGTGACTTCTTCACCCAGCACATGCCAAGGCTCAATCGCAGTGCGCAAGATCATTTCCATATCGCCGATTTGCCTGCGCCCGATTTCCGGCAGACGGAATTCGATGAATGGGTCAAACCACTCCAATTCTATCGGCAGGCCATGCTCACGCAGATCTTGGCAGATGTCGCGCAAATCCTCGCGCAGGTAATGCGCCAGCATGAATTTATCGTGCAGCAAGGTTCCCCAGCGCACTGGCGGCTTGCGGTAGGGGCTTTCCCACAAACGCAGCACAATGGCGCGCACCAACAATGCTTGTGCCAGCGCCATGCGCGGATGCGGCGGCATTTCAAAGCCGCGCAACTCAACCAGGCCCAGCCGTCCGGTGCTGCTGTCCGGCGAATACAGCTTGTCGATGCAAATTTCCGCGCGGTGGGTGTTGCCGGTCAAATCGGTCAACAGATGACGCAGGGCGCGATCCACCGCCCACGGTGTGTTGCCGTCCATACGATCCAAGGCGGCAAAGGCGATTTCCAGCTCATACAAACGGTCATCGCGCCCCTCATCCACACGCGGCGCCTGGCTGGTCGGGCCGATAAACAGGCCACTAAACAAATAGGAAAGCGCTGGGTGATGCTGCCAGTAAGTGACCAAACTGCGCAGCAAATCCGGACGACGCAGGAAGGGGCTATCACTGGGGGTCACCCCGCCCAAGGTCATGTGGTTGCCGCCACCCGTGCCGGTATGGCGTCCGTCGAGCATGAATTTTTCACACACCAGACGCGCCTTGCGGGCTTCCTCATAAATGATCTCGGTGCGTTCGCATAGCTCCGCCCAGTTGTGCGACGGATGGATATTCACCTCGATCACGCCGGGGTCGGGCGTGACCAACAGCTTTTCCATGCGCGCATCGTGCGGCGGGGCATAGCCTTCGAGCACCAGTGGCATTTCGAGCAATTCGGCGGTCTTTTCAATCGCCGCCAGCAACTGCAAATAGTGCTCCAACGCATTAAAGGGTGGCAAGAACAGATGCAGCACACCACCGCGCTCTTCGAGTGTCAACGCGGTATGCGGCACTTTCACCCAATGCAGCTCGGCCTGTTGCGCGTGAATTTCAGGATGCGCATCCGCATCCCCCAGCTTACTGGAGTAGCGCGCTGCGACCTCACCATGCAGCGCGACATCCAGACCCGAAGCCGCAAGCTGATAATTGCTCAATGGCTCATGCGGCGCGAAGGGATCTCGCGCTTGCGCTTCATCTCGCATCCCCTCAGCCACCCAAGGCAAGCTGGCCAAAGGCAAGCGCAAACCAATTGGCGAATCACCCGGCGTAAGCGTCAAGCGCCCCGTGCGTGTCGCCCAAGGCGCGCTATACCAACGCTGCGCGGCCTCATCAAAAGCCAGCGGCAAAACAAAACCGCTCGGTGTTTCCAGCCCCTTGCTCAGGCGGGCAAACAGGGCACGACGTGCCAGCGCATCACGCGGATCAGCGCCCTCGGCTTTCCAGTCAATCGGCAGGCGCGCTTCCTCGCTCAATAAATGCAGCCCATCCTCATAGGCCGTGTTCAAAAAGCGAGCATCCAAATCCAAATGCGCACACAGCGCCCGTCCAAAGCGTTTTACCTTGTCCAGGGTATGTCCATAATCGCGTAGCGGCTCAGCAAACAATGCCTGATTCTTCCAAACTGGCAGGCCATCCTTGCGCCAAAACACACCGAGCGCCCAACGTGGCAACGGCTCGCCCGGATACCACTTGCCCTGCGCCGTATGCAGCATCGAACCATCTGGCGCAAAGCGGTTTTGGAAGCGACGGAGCAATTCTTCAGCACGCTCACGCTTGTGCGCACCAAGCGCATCGACATTCCACTCGGCCGCGTCCACGTTATCAAAGCCCACAAAAGTCGGCTCGCCGCCTTGGGTCAAGCGCATATCCGCCGCCTGCATCCGCGCTTCAACATATTCACCCAGCGCATTCATGCTCGCCCATTGCGCATCGGAATACGGCTTGGTCACGCGCGGCGTTTCAAACAGGCGCGTGATTTCGTTAAGAAACTCGAATTCAACTTCACACTTGTCACTGCCGCCCTCAATCGGCGAGGCATCCCCGGTGCGCGCTGTACAAGCCAGTGGAATATGTCCCTCACTTGCCAACAGGCCTGAGGTCGGGTCAAGACCAATCCAGCCTGCACCGGGGATATACACTTCCGTCCAGGCGTGCAAATCGGTGAAGTCCGCCTTGGGGCCAGGCAAACCGTCGATAGGCAGCAGATCTTCAACCAGCTGCACCAGATAACCGGAGACAAAACGCGCCGCGAAACCAAGACGACGCAACAACTGCACCAGCAACCATGCGCTATCGCGGCACGAACCACTGCCACAGGCCAGCGTTTCATCGGGCGTTTGCACTCCCGGCTCAAGACGCACGTTATAGCCCACCAGGTCGCGCACCTTGCGGTTGAGTTCAATCAACTTGTCGCGCGTCAACACCCGCTCATGCGACACCGAGTTCACCAGTGCATCGAAGGCCGCACCGCTGGCATCGCACTCCAAATAAGGCGCGAGCTGCACCTTCTGCTCGACGTTGTAGTCAAACGGCCAATGCTCGGCTTCCGGGTCAATAAAGAAATCGAAAGGATTAATCGCCGCAAGATCAGCAATCACCTCCACATCAATGCTCAGTCCTGTCACCTTTTCCGGAAAAACGATGCGCGCCACAAAATTGCCAAACGGGTCTTGCTGCCAGTTGATGAAATGATTGCTCGGTTCAATTTTCAGGCTATAGGCCAAAATCGGCGTGCGGCAATGCGCCGCCGGCTTCAGACGCACCAAATGAGGGCTTAGAGTCACCGGGCGATCAAAGCTATAACTGGTGCGGTGGCGCAGGGCGATGTGGATACTCATGGGCTTAACTCTTTGATTGTTTGGATTTATGGCGCGGAATGATCGAACCCGCGAGGGAACAACACATACATGCTATTGATCCGTCCAGCTTTATCCGTGATTGTCCGTCAGGCCGTAGGATGCGCCTTGCGCACCTTTTAGCCAATCGGTGTGCAAGGTGCACCCTACGGTTTCATGAATTAATCGTGCCGTATCAATAAGCAAGCGTTCACCCTTTAAATCGAGCAGGTTCCAGGCCAAGATGCGCTCAGAAAAAAAGCGACCCGAAGGTCGCTCTTTAATACTCTGCAATTATTTAACGATTACTTAACTTGCTGCTTCAAAGCGCCAGACTCGTAACGCTTACGCATGTCGTCCAGGCCAATCGCCTTGATCTTGCTGGCTTGACCCGCTGCGCCAAAGGCTTCAAAGCGCGCTTGGCAGATACCCGCCATGGCCTTGGTGGATTCCTTGA
>DYLI01000005.1:0-2021 GCA_020722165.1 Halothiobacillus neapolitanus
AAGCGCATGTATTCATGAACCTCAACAGCACCGAGGATATCCTTGACGATCTGCGCGCTGGGCGCATGGTCATTATCATGGATGACGAAAACCGTGAGAACGAAGGTGATCTTTTGATGCTCGCCGATAAGGTGCGTGCCGAAGATATTAACTTTATGGCGCGTTATGGTCGTGGCTTGATTTGCCTGACCTTGACTCAGGAGCGCTGCGAGCGTTTGCGCTTGCCTTTGATGGTGAGCCGCTCGAATGAAGCCTTTGGCACGAATTTCACCGTGTCGATTGAAGCTGCCGAGGGCGTAACCACCGGGATTTCGGCAGCTGACCGTGCGCGTACCGTGCAGGCGGCGGTGGCCAAGGATGCGCGTGCGGACGATGTGGTGCAGCCGGGGCATGTTTTCCCCTTGATGGCGCGACCGGGCGGGGTGTTGACCCGTGCGGGGCACACGGAGGCGGGCTGCGATTTGGCGCGCTTGGCAGGAGCCGAGCCTGCGGCGGTGATTGTGGAAATTTTGAATGAGGATGGCAGCATGGCGCGCCGTCCTGATTTGGAAAAATTCGCCGCCGAACATGGGCTGAAGATTGGCACGATTGAGGATTTGATTCGCTATCGCTTAAAGCACGAGCACAGCGTCGAGCGTGTGGCGGAATCGACCTTTGCGACGCGCTTTGGTGAGTTCCGCTTGCATGCCTATCAAGACAGCGTCGATGGTCTGGTGCATTTGGCTCTGGTCAAAGGTGTGCCCAAGGCCGATGAGCCAACAATGGTGCGGGTGCAGGTGCAAAATACCTTGTGCGATGTGCTCTATGGCGAGCAGGGTTGTGGTTGGCCGCTGGATGATGCCTTGCAGCGCATTGCGCAGGCGGAATGTGGTGTGTTGGTGTTGTTGCGTCCGACCGAGGAGCCGGGTGATCTGGTGCGCCGCATTCAAATGTTATCCATTGGTAATCGCGCCGAGGAAAAATTCGGTGAGGGTGCGGCGCAGGATCAGCGCACTTATGGTATTGGCGCACAAATTTTGCTCGACTTGGGTGTGCGTAAAATGCACGTCATGTCGGCGCCCAAACGTTTCCATGCGCTTGCAGGCTTTGGCTTGGAAGCGGTTGATTATGTCTCTGATTAAGGTGGTTTTGGTATGAGCACTATTCGCACGATTGAAGGTGGGCTGACGATTGAAGCGGGTCGTTTCGTCATTTTAGTGACCCGTTTTAACGGTTTTATCTGTGAGTCTTTGCTGGCCGGCGCATTGGATGGCCTCAAGCGTCACGGGGTGAAGGATGAAAATATCCGCATCGTGCGTGTGCCGGGTGCGTATGAGCTGCCATTGGTGGCGCAAAAGGTCGCCGCACGTGCCGATTGTGATGCGATCATTGCCCTCGGTGCGGTGATTCGTGGCTCGACGGCGCATTTTGATTATGTCGCCGGTGAAGCGGCCAAAGGCTTGTCCAGTGTGGGGCTGGATTTTGGTTTGCCGGTGGTGTTTGGTGTTTTGACCACCGATACCATTGAGCAGGCGATTGAGCGTGCCGGAACCAAGGCGGGTAACAAGGGCTTTGAGTCGGCCATGACGGCGATTGAAATGGTCAATTTACTCGATCAGATTGAGGCTTGATGTGACTGAACCCGCCTCTAAATTCAAGCGCGCCCGCCCGGCTCCTCCGGGTATGGCCGCACGTCGTCGCTCGCGGCGCAAGGTGATTCAGGCTTTGTATCAATTGCAAGTCAATCCAACCTCCGTCATGGAGTTAGAGGCGCAGTTTATGCTTGAGCCGGATATTTTGAAGGCCGATTTGGAGCACTTTCGCAAGCTTTTGCACGGCATTGCTTCGACGCGCCACGAGCTGGATGCCATGCTCGCGCCTTTGGTCAGCCGCCCGCTGGATGAGGTCGATCCGATTGAACACGCGGTGCTGTGGCTGGGCGCATTTGAGCTGCGCGAGTGCCTGGATATGCCTTACCGCGTGGTGATGAACGAGGCAATTGAGCTGGGCAAAATGTTCGGTGCCGAGGGCAGTCATGGCTT
>DYLI01000005.1:2121-6822 GCA_020722165.1 Halothiobacillus neapolitanus
TAAGTTTGCCTGAAGTGGATGAAGCTTGGTTGGCTGCTTTTGCTGGGGGGATGCTGGCTTTGGCCGAGCAACATCAGGTGCGCTTAGTCGGTGGCGATACGGTGCGTGGTGCACTGAGCATTAGCATTACCGCGCTGGGTGAGCGGCCAGCGGGGTCTGACTATTCCATGTTGCGTTCAGGTGCTAGGGCGGGCGATTGGATTGCAGTAAGTGGCTTGCCGGGTGAAGCGGCTTTGGGCTTACGGCAACGTTTGCGGCAGTTGCATCTTCCCGCATCTTTGGCTGAGTGTGCTTTGGCACGTTTGCATCGCCCTGTGCCGCGTGTTGCGCTGGGTTTGGCTTTGCGTGATTTGGCTTCGAGCGCGGTGGATATTTCGGATGGTTTGGCGCAAGACCTGGGGCATATTCTGGCGGCGAGTGGGGTGGGGGCAGCGTTGGATTTGGCTTTGTTGCCACGTTCGGCATTGCTCGATACTTTGCCGCAAAACGAGGCGTGGCAGGCGCAGCTTGCGGGCGGTGATGATTACGAGTTGCTATTTACTTTACCTGAGTCAGCTTTAGACAAGATTGAAGCGCTACCGGAAAAAATCACCTTGATTGGGCGTATTGAAGCTGAACCGGGGTTGCGCCTGCGTCGTGCCGATGGCTCTTTATTGGTGTTAGAGAAACAAGGTCATGACCATTTCGCCGCCTAAATCATCGACTGCACCACCTTTGACAGCACTCACAACAAGGGCGATTTTGCGCGACCCGGTGCTATTGCTGGCGCATGGTTTGGGCAGCGGGCTTGCGCCTAAAGCGCCGGGGACGTTTGGCACTCTGGCCGCGCTGTTGCCGTGGTTGTTACTGGTGCAGTTGTCTTGGCCGTTGTATGTCGCGGTGCTGGTTGTGGCGGGCGTGGGCGGGGTTTGGCTGTGTGGTGAAGCGGCGCGGCGCATGGGTGCCGGGCGGGGGGGAGAGGCCGATCCCGGCGGCATTGTGTGGGATGAGTGGGTTGGGGTGTGGATTGCGCTGGCGGGCATTCCAATGACAACTACGCCGATGACGGCATGGGGCGTGGAGTGGTTGTGGGTGCTGGCGGCGGTGGTGCTGTTTCGTTTCTTTGATATTTTCAAACCCGGCCCAATTGGCTGGTGTGACCGCCATCTGCACGGGGGCTTGGGCATCATGCTTGATGATGTAGTTGCAGGCGTGGTGGTGTTTGTGTTGTTGCAGGCAGTGCATTTTGGTTTGGGCTTGTTGTAAGCTCACGCAACTTTTTTTAACGGTTTGAATGAATGCACGTTTGCGATGTCACCATGTTTTACACCGCGCACGGCGGCGGTGTGCGGCGTTATTTACGCGCCAAACGCCGATGGGCGGCGGAACATACGGGTGAGCGTTATACCTTGCTGAGTCCCGGAGCTAATACGGCGAAGCGTGGTAATCACTGGATGCTGCCTGCGCCCATGTTGCCATTTAGTCATGGTTATCGCTTCCCTCTGCGCCGCAGCTCGTGGGTCAATACGCTACTTGAACTGGCGCCGGATGTGATTGAAGCGGGCGATCCTTACCGTTTGGCACGGGCGGTTTTAAGTGCGGCGGATCGTTTGGGTGTGCCTGCGACGGCGTTTATGCACTCCGATTTACCCCGCTTGGTTGAACAACGCTTTGGCACATGGGCGGGGCAACGTGCGCAAAAATATCTTTTGAATTTATATTCGGCGTTTGATGCGGTACAGGTTCCCAGCCTTGGCTTGGCCAACCGTATGCGCGAGTTGGGCTTGCCGCAGGTGGTTTGCCAGCCGCTCGGTGTAGACGCGGAAAAATTTAATCCGAGCTTGCATAACCCCTTAGTGCGCGAATGGTTGAAGATTAAAAATGATGTGCGCCTGTTGGTTTTCGCCGGGCGTTACGCGCGTGAGAAAAATATCGATGTGTTGCTCGAAGCCATGCGTCTATTGGGTGCGGGTTATCATTTGTTGCTGATCGGGCCGGATATGCCACCCTCGACTCTCACGAATGTCACGGTCAATGGAGAGTTTTGCGATAGCGTGCAATTGGCGCACTATCTGGCCTCGGCGGATGCCATGGTGCATACGGGCGATCAGGAAACCTTTGGTTTGATTGTGTTGGAAGGCATGGCATCGGGCTTGCCGGTGGTCGGCGTGCGCGGTGGGGCTTTGCCGGAGTTAATTACGCCGGAGGTAGGGATGCTGGCCAAGCCGCGTGATGCGGAAAGTTTTGCTCAGGCCGTACGCGATTTATTTGAGCAGGACTGGCAAACCATGGGACGCGCGGCGCGGCAGCGGGTCGATCAGCATTTTCGTTGGAATGTGGTGTTTGAGCGGCAACATGCCTTTTACCAAGTACTGCAAAGCGGAACATTTAAGGCTGATGTTCTTGAAATTGCTCACGTTTAAACCGTTTCAGGAGTTCTCGCATGTTGGCTTTTGAGCAACGCAATCTCCAGCATCCTCCAGCTTTGAGCGTGGTCATGCACGATGTCGCACCGACCACGTGGGCGGCATGTTCTAAGGTGCTTACGGCTTTGGAACGGGCGCATTCAACGCCGGTTAGTTTGCTGGTGGTGGCCGATTATCACCGTTTGCAGCGCATCGAGGATGATGCTGATTTCTTGCGCGCCATGGAGCAGCGTTTGGCGCGTGGGGATGAAGTCATTGTGCATGGCCTCAGTCACCTGGATGAAAGCCCTGCGCCTGTTTCCTGGCGTGAACGGTTTTTTCGGCGCATGTATACCGCGAGTGAAGGCGAATTTTTTAGTCTAAGCCATCAGGATGCTGCGGAGCGGATGCAGAAGGCGCGCGCGCGCTTCAAAGCCTTGGGTTGGACTCCACAGGGTTTTGTCGCCCCCGCATGGCTGATGGGGCAGGGCGCGCAATCGGCTTTGCGCGATAGTCCTTTTGATTACAGCACGAGTCGAAGGGAATTGATTGTCGTGCCTTCAGGTCAGCGTTTTAACGCGCCAAGTCTGGTGTGGAGTGTGCGTGCGGCGTGGCGGCGGCGTTTGTCTGCCGTATGGAATACGCATCTGTTGCAGCGGGTATTGCGCGATCCGTTGCGTTATCCCTTGCTACGTTTGGGGCTGCATCCAGCCGATTTAGCACATCCTGAATGTGTGGCGTTTTGGCAAGATGCCTTGCAACAGGCCGTGCGTGCTGGGCGCGAGCCAATGACCAAGGGTGCGTGGTTGATGCGTCAGTTGGGGGAAAGGTAAGTCCAAGACCGCGCAGCTTGCGCAGAGTGCCTCTCAATTTTGGGGGCATCTGGCTCCGCGTGAGTTTAAGCCTCGACGTGCTCGTCATGGTTCGGCGCATCGTCCACAGCCGACGCAGCAATCGCGCTGCCGTGTTTCTCCATCACATCACGCAAAAACGTGCGCGCTTCATCCAAGCCTTGCTTACTCAGTGAAGAAAAAAGCTGCACAGTGACCTTTTCAGGTAATTTATTGCGGATTTTTTGCAGCTCGGACGAGGCAGCGCCGCGTGAAAGCTTGTCGGCCTTGGTGAGCAGGATATGCACGGGCAGATCACGGTTGACACAGGCTTCGATCAGCATCAAATCAAACGGGCGCATGGGATGGCGAATGTCCATCATCAGCACAGTGAGTTTGAGACTCAGACGCTGGCTGAAATACACATCCATCATCGCGCCCCAGTTTTTGCGCATTTCCATCGGTACTTCGGCGTAGCCATAGCCTGGTAAATCTACCAGGCGTTTATTTTCATCCAAGGTGAAAACGTTAAGGAGCTGGGTGCGACCTGGACGCTTGCTGGCGCGAGCCAGTGATTTTTGCGCACAAAGTGTGTTGAGTGCGCTGGATTTTCCGGCGTTGGAACGTCCGGCAAAGGCAATTTCTACCCCAGAATCCAAGGGGAGTTGACTGGCCTCGGGCGCGCTTTTGAGAAAGACAGCACGGGCGAAATAGGCGCGGAGTTGGGGGTTTTCTGTTTGCATGGCTACATTCTATGTCAGTTTTTGACTTGAAGATGGATGAATTCAGGTGGGCTGGGGTTACAATCTCGCGCCTTGTTCAAAAATGACAAAAAACGATGCGGGGAAGTCTCAATGAATCTAAGCATAAAACTCGTCAGTGCCTTGGTATTGTTGATGGCTCAAAGTGCCGTCCATGCGGCGAATGCGCCCGTGTTGCCAGCATCTGGAGATGTGACGGCAGGGCAGGCCAAGTCAGCCATGTGTATGGCCTGTCACGGTGCCGATGGCAATAGTCCGAGTGGTGCGTTTCCTTCCATTGCCGGGCAGAATGCCGCGTACATCGCCAAGCAGTTGCAAGACTATAAGTCGGGCAAGCGGGTTAACGCCTTGATGGTGGGTATGGTGGCAACGCTTACCCCGGAGGATATGCAGAATCTTGGCGCGTACTATGCGAGCCAAAGCATTAAACCCCAACCTGCGACCGCTGCGGATATGCAGGCGTTGGTTGAACAAGGTCGGGCTTTGTATCAAACCGGTCGCGCGGCGAATGGCACGCACCCGGCTGTGGCGGCATGTAACGCCTGCCACGGTGCGGCGGGCTTTGGCAACGCGCCTGCGGCTTACCCTGCATTACATGCGCAGCACGCCGCTTACACGGAGCTGATGCTCAAATCCTTCCGTGACGGTACGCGTAATAACGATCTTAATGCGGTCATGCGTCAGGCCGGACAAGCCCTGAGTGATGATGATATTCGCGCACTTGCC
>DYLI01000005.1:6922-10197 GCA_020722165.1 Halothiobacillus neapolitanus
TAGCCTCCATTGTCGGTACAGTGCTGCAACAGAATCAGCCGTATGGCGATTATTTAATGAAGTTTGGGTCGTATTGGTTTGAGGTTTTCCGCGCTCTCGACTTGTACGACGTGTATTCCGCGCCTTGGTTTCTGGCTATTTTTACGCTGTTGGTGGTCTCGACCAGCGCGTGTGTGATTCGCAATGCACCGTCGATGGTGCGTGAAATGTTTACTTACAGTAGCAAGGTGGGTGAAAACAAAATTCGCGCCATGCGTGAACACGTCGAATGGCCAAACTTGCCAATGAGCGTTGAGGCAGCAGCCATTGAAGGCCGTCGTGTGCTCATGGATGAGGGTTTCAAGTTCAAAGAAACGCGGGTTAAAGAAGGTTATTTTTTTGCGGCGCGCAAGGGCAGTTTGCAGCGCTTAGGGTATATCTTGACGCACGTTGCTATCGTGGTGATTTGTATTGGCGGAATACTGGATTCGCGTATCTGGTTGTCTTACCAAGAGTTTTTCGGCAATCTTAAAGTCGAGACCCGCAGTATTCCTTTGTCGCAAGTGCCTGAAGAAAGCAAAGTGGCAGCGACCAACCCCGGTTTTCGCGGCAATGTGAATGTGCCGGAAGGCAGCCAGACCTCGGTGCTGTTCCTGAATGTGCGTGATGGTTATGTGGTGCAGAAACTGCCCTTTGATGTTGAAGTCAAAGACTTCCGTATTGAGCATTACATTAATGGAATGCCTAAATCGTATGAAAGCGATTTGGTCGTTTATGACCCTAAGCAGCCTGGTCAAGAGGTCAAAGCGACTATTGCAGTCAATAAGCCGCTTATTTACAAAGGCTATGCGATTTATCAGGCGAGTTTCGGCGATGGCGGGACAAAGTTGCAATTCAATTCATGGCAACTCTTGGGGGCTTCGGCGGGAAGCTCGCAACCTGTTGCTGGGGCGGTTTTTCAAGATTTACCGTTCAAGGTTGGCGATGCTCAATACACCTTGGAGCTGAATGATTTCCGCCTGTTTAACATCAACCCTGTGCCGGATGAGCAGGGCAAAATGCACGAAAAGAATTTTGGTCCTGCCGTGGTCTTTCGTATGCGTGATGCAGCGGGGCAGGCACGCGAGTATGAAAACTACATGCAGCCGGTGGTGATGGAAGGTCGGCCGGTGTTTATTTCCGGGATGCGCGATCAAGTGGGTGGGGTCATGCGCTTTTTGTATGTTCCCGCCGACCGCGATAACAAGTTAGATACGTTCATGGACTTCTACCATCGGTTGCATGACTCCGCCATGATTGATAAAGCAGTCCTGATGATGCTAACCGAGGTTAATCCAGAAGCCGCTAAGTTACCCGCTGCGAGCGAAGCCATTCGTAGCATGGTCGAGAAGTTTGTACAGGGCGGATACGATGCCATTGGTGCTGATCTAGAGGCGCGAGTACCCAAAGATCAGCTTGAGCGCGCGTTTGAAACCAGCGCGCGCGTGCTGCAAACCGTGCTGAGTCGCATGTATGTGACCATGCTGAATGAGCGCGGCGTGAAGGATATTGGTGGCGAGAAAGATGAACGATTCCTTGCGGATTCAGTCGCAGCTATTAATGCCATGGTGTTTTATGGTGCGCCGATTTATTTGCAAATGACGGGGTATGAGCAAATTCAGGCTTCGGGTCTGCAAATTACCAAATCCCCTGGCAAGAATGTGGTGTATTTGGGCAGCGTGTTGTTAACCTTTGGGGTCTTCATGCTGTTTTATATCCATCCTCGCAGGGCTTGGATTTTGGTGCGAGCTTCTGAGAGCGGTGCGCGACTGCTGTTTGCGACGACGAGCCACCGAAAAACGTTGGACATGGCTAAAGCCTCGCGTTTAATGCACGAAGCGATGGTGGTGAAGTTTGGTATGGAGCCGGAGAAGTCTGGCTAGAGATGTTTTTTTGCCCGATAGTGGGTTGGTTTGAGTCGAATAACAAAGGGGGTTGACGTGTCTGCCAATACGAATGTTCTAAACAGTGCTTCAGGCTTGCCGCCACTGGCAAAACCAGCCGGGCGCTTGACTGATGTCTTTTGGCTATTGGTCGTGGGTGGCGTGGGCTTAGCTGGCCTGCTTGCCTTCAATAACCATATGAATGTGTATGAAGTGTCCATTTTGACCGGTGCTGTGACGGCTTTGGCGGCTGTCGGTTGGTACTGGCGCGGTATTCGTGGCTTAAGTATTGCCGTGGCGGCGATCACTGCGATTGGCCTGTGGCGTTACGGCGTGCATTTTGGCGACCAAATATCGGTTGGGCGTGAGGCTCTGGCATCTGCGCAGGATAAGGATTTTTTCCTTAAATATTTGGTCTCCAGCCAGAGCGCGATCATGTGGATGAGCGCTTTGTACGTCGGTGCGGCCTTCACCTATTTCCTGGCTATGTTTACCCGTACCGAGTACATCGGCAAGATTGCTTCTGTACTGGTCTGGTCGGCAACTGCGTTTGGTTTGGCAGGTTTATTTGTACGTTGGCGTGAGTCGTACCTGATTAACGTTGATTTTGGTCATATTCCGGTGAGCAACCTTTACGAGGTGTTCATTCTGTTTTCCGTGGTTACGGCGCTCATCTACTTGTTCTACGAAGGTCGCTTCAAAACCCGTGCCTTGGGTGGTTTTGTCATGCTGGTGATTTCGGCGGCGATTGGTTTTTTGCTGTGGTACACCTTTGATCGTGGCGCGAATGTAATCCAGCCACTGGTTCCGGCGCTGGATAGTTATTGGATGAAAATCCATGTGCCGGCGAACTTTGTCGGTTATGGTTCGTTCGCCATTGCCGCGATGATTGGCGTGGCTTATTTGCTTAAGCTCAAACTCGGCGGCGGCGATGGCGAGCGCGACATGCTGCCCAAGCTCGAAATCATGGATGATTTGATGTACAAGGCGATTGCCTTGGGCTTTGGCTTCTTCACCGTGGCAACGATTCTGGGTGCCATGTGGGCGGCTGAGGCGTGGGGCGGCTACTGGTCATGGGATCCGAAAGAAACCTGGGCGCTGATTGTGTGGTTGAACTACGCAGCCTGGCTGCATTTGCGCCTGACCAAGGGTTGGCGCGGTGCGCCGATGGCGTGGTGGTCGGTGATTGGCCTTTTCGTCACCACGTTTGCATTCTTGGGTGTGAATATGTTTTTGAGCGGGTTGCACTCGTATGGCACGCTTTAATCATCATATTTCAACAAGGAATCTGGATATGAAATCTTTTTTGCTCGCTTTCACTTTGTTTGCGCCACTGAGCGTGGCCTTGGCTGAAACACCAGTCAAACCCATTGA
>DYLI01000005.1:10297-13199 GCA_020722165.1 Halothiobacillus neapolitanus
GTGGATCGTGAGGCCTTTCTTAAGGCTTACAATGGCTTCGTCGTAGATGCTGAAGTGCGTCGCGGCGTGCAATTGGCGCGTCAGTACGATGTGCATGGTGTACCTGCGATTGTGGTGCAGGGCAAGTACCGTACCGAAGGCAACCTTGCGGGCAGCAATAACAAGATGCTGGATGTGGCTGATCAGTTAGTTACTAAAATCACGGATGAATCGGCAGGTAAGACTGTCAAATAATCCTTTTTAGTCTGGCGACTAAACGAACCCCGGACATGGTTTCCGGGGTTTTTTGTTGTTTGACAATGCGTATTCATATTTAGCGTCCACACTAACCTTACAGATTTGCTCACTGCCAAGCAGCGGGATGAATCAGTGGATTCGATCCAGAATCAAATTGTAACGAGTGCCAGCAATTCACCCAGACGCACATCCCGCTCGCCTTCACTGGCCACGACGAGCGTGGCATGTCCCACTTTGCGGCCTGCGCGTGCGTCCTTGCCATAGGCATGGAAATACAGATCGGGTACAGCCAAGGCGCGTTCACGCGAGGGCAAATCGCCAATGAAATTCAGCATGGCGCTTGCTCCACGCAAGGCGGTGCTGCCGAGCGGTAAATCAAGAATCGCACGCAGGTGATTTTCAAACTGGCTGCATACTGCGCCTTCAATCGTCCAATGCCCGGTGTTGTGCACACGCGGTGCAATTTCATTAGCGATAAGCCCGTTTGCGGTCACGAAGAACTCGAAACCCAGTGTGCCGACATAATCCAAAGCCTCCAAGAGGCGGCGTGCATGAGCTTCGGCTGCGCCTTGCATCGGGTCTCTGGCGCGACTGATTGAGAGCTTGAGAATACCTGCTTCGTGGGTGTTTTCAGACAGAGCATAAAACGCCAACGCCCCTGAACGTGAGCGCACTGCAATCAGCGAGACCTCGCGGTCAAACTGAATAAAACCTTCCAAAATTAGCGCGGTGCCACCAAGCGCATCCCATGCAGCTTGAATGTCATCCTGACCGCGCAATACGTATTGACCCTTGCCGTCATAACCCAAACGACGGGTTTTTAATACCGCTGGTAAACCTACGTGGGCGACGGCCTTTTTGAGTTCAGCCAGGCTGTCCACCGCACGCCATGCTGGGGTAGGAATCTCCAGTTGGGCGAACAGTGATTTTTCATTTACCCGATCTTGCGCGACTTCCAGCGCCTTGGGCGGCGGGAACAGGCGGGTCTGGGCATTGGTTAGATGCAGCGCAGGCATGGGGATGTTTTCAAATTCAAGCGTGATGATGTCGGTGGACTGAATGAGTCGTTGCAGTGCTGCAGGGTCGTCGTAATCCGCAATAATTTGCGTGCCGAGCGTGGCCGCGCAGGCTTCTTGTGCCGGGTCGAGAAAAACGAACTCAAGTCCGAGCGGAATTCCCGCAAGCGCGAGCATGCGACCAAGTTGTCCGCCACCGATAATGCCGATGCGTTTGGCTTGCGGCTGAGTTTCGCCGATGAAGGTTTCGGTCAATGTGTGGGGCATGTTATGCGACTCGTGGATCAGGGTGTTCCAAAACACTTAATGTTTGTTCGGCGCGGAACTGCGTCAGCTGTTCACGCAGCTCTGGGCGGCTGTTGCCCAAAATGGCTATCGCCAGCAAGGCCGCATTTTTGGCGCCCGCCTGTCCGATAGCCAACGTCGCCACCGGTATGCCAGCGGGCATTTGCACGATGGATAGCAGTGAGTCCATACCGTTAAGCGCCTTGGATTGCACCGGTACGCCGAGTACGGGCACGATGGTCTTGGCCGCCAACATGCCGGGTAAATGCGCTGCGCCGCCTGCGCCGGCAATAATCACTTCCAAGCCACGTTCGGCGGCTTGGTTGGCATAGTCCATCAGCAGGTCGGGAGTACGATGCGCTGAGACCACGCGCACCTCATGCGCAATGCCAAAGGATTCGAGAATGGCCACACCGTACTGCATGGTGTCCCAGTCGGATTTGGAGCCCATAACCACACCGACGAGCGGCTGAGAGTGAGAGGGTGAAGACATGAATATATCCGCCAAAAATAGGGAGCATTCTTGCCCAAAACGCGAAGCTTAGCGGTGCAGGAGCTTAGGCTCAATAGCTGGCATGTATTTGCACGCTACGCGAGCTGCGCAACGTTGTATCATGCACACCTTTATAAGGTCAGGACTTACGCAAAAGTGTTCCAGCAAGGCAAAGCGCCGTAGACAGTACACTTTGTACGGCAAGGCGCTTGAATGCCGCTGGGGCGGTTTTGCGTAAGTCCAAAAGGTGAAGAATCATGCAAGGCGAACGTTTACAAAAGGTACTGGCGGGCTGGGGCTTGGGCTCGCGTCGGGCGATTGAGCAATGGATTGAGGCGGGTGAGGTCAAGGTTAATGGCGAAGTGGCCACGTTGGGCGCACGCATTCTGCCAACTGATCGTGTGGAAATTCGCGGCCAGCCGGTGCGCTCGCGGGTCGAGAGCTTTACTCGTCGGGTATTGATGTATCACAAGCCGGAAGGCGAATTGACCACACGTTTTGACCCAGAAGGCCGCCCGACGGTGTTTGAAAGCCTGCCGCCGATTCGGGACGGACGCTGGATTACCGTAGGGCGTTTGGATTTCAATACCTCCGGCTTGCTGATTGTGACCAATGACGGCGAGCTGGCAAACCGCATGATGCACCCCTCGCAGGAGTTGTTGCGCGTGTATGCCGCACGTATTTTTGGCGATTTGACCCCGGCGATGATTCAGCAGCTGAAAGAAGGTGTCGAGCTGGAAGATGGCGTGGCGCATTTCGAATCGGTGGACGATGCAGGCGGAACGGGCATGAACCACTGGTATCACGTCGGCCTGCGTGAGGGGCGCAACCGCGAAGTGCGACGCATGTTTGAAGCGGTTGGTGTGCCGGT
>DYLI01000005.1:13299-29731 GCA_020722165.1 Halothiobacillus neapolitanus
GTGAGGGGCGCAACCGCGAAGTGCGACGCATGTTTGAAGCGGTTGGTGTGCCGGTCAGTCGCTTGATTCGTATCCAATACGGTGATCTGGTGCTGCCGCCGCGCCTACGGCCAGGTAAATGGAATATGTTGACTGCCGAAGAGGCGGAAGCACTGGCGGTGAGTCTGTCCATGCCGTCCAAGAAGTCCCTTGCGGAAACCTCGCCTGCACGCGCGGCGTTTCGCTCAGGCACGCGCAGCTCACCCTTACGTGGGCAAACGCCGCGAACCGATCAGCGCACAGAAACTCAAGAGGATACGCGGCGCAAACCAGGTGCAAGGACAAGCACGCGTGCAAGCGAGCCGCGCCCAAGTACAGAGCGTAAGACGTTTGTGGTGCGCGGTGGTCGTGCCGAACGTCAAGAGACCGTGTCAATAGCGGAAGGGCGGCCTGTGGCGCGTTCGCTACCCCGGGCAGAGGCCGGACGGGACATGAAGCGCGGTGCTGTGCGCGAGCCTGGGCGTGCTTCAGAGCGCGCCACAGGGCATGAAAATAATCGTTCAAAAAGCGCTGGTTCGCATCCGCGCAGGCGATGAAAATGGAATGCACACATTAACCACAAATTTTTTTGTGGTTAATTATGAAAGGTGGTAGAAAGACAACTCAAACAATCACTTGAGGAGATATGTTGATGGCGACTGCAATTAAAGATTTGCGCGATATGGCTGAAGCGACGGTAGCGGCCTTTCATGCGCAAGGTATTAAGGATGTCGAACAGCTCACGAATGCTTTAGCAACGCCAGCGGCTCGCAAGCAATGGGCTGAAAGCCTTGGCATGACCCCTCAGTTGGTGTTGACTATGGCTAATCGTGCTGATTTGTCGCGCATTAACGGTATTGGCGGTGCGTTTAGCGACTTGTTAGAAGCGGCGGGTGTAGACACCGTAAAAGAGCTTGCACATCGTCGAGCGGATAATCTGCACGCTAAGATGGTCGAAGTTAACGCGGAGAAAAAACTGGCAAGCCGTACCCCGACCATTGAAAACATCACTGATTGGGTTGAGCAGGCTAAGGCTTTGGGTGGGGTTATCACCTACTAAGCTTGATAGAAAATTTGAATTGATTCCTAAACGTGCCATTGGGTGCGTTTTTTTATTTGGTGGGGAAAAACTTGAACAGTTTTTTTGAGAGGTAAGGGCGTGTTCAAAAAATATGTTGCAGTAATTTATTAGCGACATCTTTTGCCGGCGTCAGCCCATCCGGCGCGCGTCCGGGATAGATGCGGGCGAAGAGTGCGGTGGGCATGGCGGGCGGGGTGAATACTTCAATGCCAATTTTTGGGTTTTCATTCGCCCATTGCGCGGCCTGGCGGCTTAATGCGGCCTTGCTGATGGCATAGGCACCAAGGTAGCTTGCGGAGTTATCGTCGGCCATGAAAATAACTTTGCTCGCGTTCCTGTTGTCTTGGGCGGGGTGAAGCAACGGCAAGCAGGCGCGGGTGAGTAAAAATGGTGCGGTCAGGTTCACGCGCATGACGCGATTCCACACCGCAGGGTCAACATGGGCCAGTGGGGCAGGCGCGGCAATGTCGGCGGCAAGGTGGATGAGCGCATCAAGTTGCGGAATATGCTGCTCCAATAATTCCACCAGTTGTTGGTAGTCTTCGGCCTGCGCTCCGGCAAAGTCCATGGCGTGCAGTAGTGGTTCTTCACCGCCTTGAGCAACGATTTCATCGGCCAGTGCCATGAGTGCTTCGGGTTTGCGACCAAGTAGAATCAGGCGTGCGCCTTGAGTTGCGGCTTGCAGGCTTACGGCTCGCCCCAGGCCGCCGGTGGCTCCGGTGATGAGGATGGTTTTTTTCTTCATGGATTCATCTGTTGAGTTTTAGGTGGAACTTATCTTGCCGCGTCGTGCTTTTCTTGCCGTACGCCAAGCAATCCAAACCATACGCAAGGGCGTGAGCTCCGGGCGGCGCTCCAGCAAATTCCAGTTTTCACCCTGCATGGCATCCAGCACGGCTTCGGCGTGAGCCAGGCTGACCAGTGCCATGATTTGTTCCGGCTGTTTGACGGCAGGGAGCAAGCTGCGGGCGTGTTGGATGTGTTGGCGGATATGTTGCCCAAGTTCGGCAAACATGGCGCGGGCGCGTTCTGTAGTGCGTGGCTGCATTAAATCAGTCGAGCTAAGGGCGTGGTGTTGCAAGGTTTGCTGTGGAATCCAAATCTCGCCTTGGGCGGCATCGCGTCCGACAAAGTGTAGCACGCGCGTCCAGGTGAGCGCGCTGCCGAGGGCATGGGCAAAATCGCGTTCGGTGCGTCCGGCTTGGCCGGAAATATCGGTGAGAATCAACCACGCGGCGGTATCTTGGCGATAGCTCATGAGCGCAAAATCGCTGGCGTTTTCTATGCGGGCGGGGTGGAGGCGAACCTGTGCGCCGCTGAGCAGCTCATCCAGCAGGGCATCGTGGCCGGGATGCTGCAACACATATTGGCTGAGGGCTTGAGCAATCGGGTGCTGGGCTTGTCCTTGTGCAGCGGCGTGCAATTCCGCTTGCCACCAGTCGAGGCGCGCCTGTGCCACGCTGGGTTCGGCAATGCGGGTGCCGACTTCGTTAAGCTCGTGGCGCAGCGCCAGCACCGCCCATGCGGCGGGTTGCTCGGCTGCGGGCATGTACAAGGTGGCGTAGTGGTTGGCCGAGCCAGGCTTGGCGGCAAGTTGGCGACAAAATTCGATGGGATGGGCGGATGCGTTGCTCATGGTTTTAGGTCGAGCAGCCGCCAGTGCCGCAGCTTCCTCCCTTGGAGGCGGTGGATGCGCTTATGAAGAACGTATTTTTCAGCAAGGTCATGCGGTCGCGGAAAGACAAGACGGGTTGGATAAACGGTGCCTTGGGGTCGCTCTGCATGGCCTGCAGAATGAACCCAGCGTAAAGCATGTGCCAGCGTAAGCGGTAACGCAGTGCCAAGGGCGCAGATAAACCAAGCGGCGCGCTGCCTTGCAGGATTTTTAGTGCTTGGGCGGCGAGGTGTTCACTGAGGCGACGCAGGGCGAAATCGTGCCGTCCTTCCGTGAGTTGCGCGGTATCGACCAAATAACGCTGCATTAAGTCTTGGGGGAAAAGGAAATGTCCATTCTGCGCATCTTCTCGTACCCGCAGCAGCATGTCGCCCAGCCATAGCGCCACACCCAAGCCTTGCGCCAAGGCAAGATCGTGTGGGCTGGCTTGCGGCCAGAGTGCGGCAAGTTGATCGTGCATGAGCTGGCCGCCTTCTTGGCGCGCAGACTGCATGAGATCGGCGAAGTTGGCGTGGGTGACGCTGATGTGTTCTGCATTCTGTGGATTTGACGCAGCCGAGCCGCGTATGGCTTGCCCAATGGGCGTATGGGTAGGACTGGGCAGGGCGCGTGCAAGCAGGGGATGCCGATCAGTGAAAACGCTCATGTTCGTTATTCCTCGTCACTTTCTAAAGCGGCTTGAATCAGATTTTCCGGCAGGTTTTTAGTCGATTGCACACCAAGACGGTGCAGCTTTTGCGCCCGGCTGAGTACATTGCCGCGTCCGCTGGAAAGCTTGTTGAATGCCGTTTCATAGCTCTTGGATGCCTGTTCAATGCGATTGCCCAAGGTTTGCATATCGTCCACAAAGCCGGCGAGTTTGTCGTACAAATCCCCGGCTTGGCGGGCGATTGCTTGCGCATTCTGGTTTTGTTGTTCCTGCCGCCACACATGGGCAATGGTGCGCAACACGGCCAGCAGGGTAGTGGGCGAGACCATGACGATATTGCGTTTAAGTGCGTCCTGAAACAGGCTTTTGTCATGCTCCATCGCCAGCATCAAGGCGGGTTCGATGGGGACAAACAACACCACAAAATCGAGGGTGCGAAGTTCGGGAATATTCTCGTACGCCTTGTCGGAGAGCCCGGCAATATGGGCGCGCAAGGCAGTTAAATGATCTTTGAGGTGGCGGGCTTTTTGCACCGGATCCTCATCGTTGATGTAGCGCTCATACGCCGAAAGCGAGACCTTGGCATCGACGATGACCACGCGATTTTCCGGCAGGTAAATTAGCGCATCCGGCTGGGCGCGGCTGCCGGCGTTGGCAAGGCTGACCTGGGTGTCGTATTCAAAACCCTTGCGCAGGCCTGAGCTTTCCAGCACGGTTTCCAGAATCATCTCGCCCCACATGCCTTGGGTTTTGCGCTCGCCCTTGAGTGCGCGGGTCAGGCTTTCGGCTTCATGGCCGAGGCGGGTATTCATTTCCGCCAGGCGCTTGAGTTCTTCACGCAAGGCATGGCGTTCACGTGCTTCTTGGCCGTAACTGTCTTCGACTTTTTTCTGGAACTCGCCCAAGCGCTCGCGTAATGGATTGAGAAGTTGGCCGATCTGGGTTTGATTGTGTTCGGTAAAACGCTGAGTTTTTTCTTCCAGAATCTCATTGGCCAGCAGTTTGAATTGCTCGCCAAGTTGGGTTTTGGCTTCGAGCAGCAAGGTCAGTTTTTCTTGCGCTTGCTCGCGCTCAAGGGTGAGTTGGGTTTGTGCTTGCGCAAGGTTTTCGCGGCTGCGGTCACGCTCAAGCGTGGTTTCCAGCAGGGTGCGCTCAAGGTTTTCCATGCGCAGACGCAGTGGTTCAAGCTCGGCCAACAAGCCCGCCGCACGCTCGCCCTGGCTGCGGCGTTCATGTTCCAGCGCTTCAAGCTGTGCGCGCAGGCGGGCGGTTTCGTGTTCCAAAGGCGCAATGCGGCTGGCGCGCTCATGTAGCATGGCGCATTCGGTACTTGCGTGGTTGAGGGCTTCGCGCAACTGTTGGTTGTCGTTACTCAACACCTGACGTTCGACTAACTGTTCAGCAATTTCTGCTTCGGCAGCGAGCAGACGTTCGGAAAATCGTGCTTCAAGCGCTTTGTGGTTTGTGCGCAGTATCAGCCATGTCAGCAATGCGCCAAGCAAGAAGGCGGCGAGGGCGGCGAGCATGAGTTGCTGGTCGGGGGTGAGATTCAAATCCAAGCGTGTAATTCCTCGGCATGGTTGACCACTGCATCTGCACCCCAATCATGCGGGTTGTCGTCGTCTTTGATATAGCCAAAGGCGGCGGCAATGGACGGGCTGCCCGCAGCGCGCGCCGCTTCAATGTCACGTTGATGATCGCCCACCATCACACATTTTTCGACCGATAAACCCAGCAAGGCGCAGGCGTGACGCACAGGTGCAGGGTCGGGTTTGTTCACGGGCAGAGTATCGCCGCTCACAATGCAGGGCGAACTTAAACCCAAACCAGCCAGCAAAGGCTCGGTTAAAAAGGCGGGCTTGTTGGTCACAACACCCCAAGCGCGTCCTTGCTGGCGTAGCGCGTCAAGCACCCCCGCCATGCCGGGGAAAAGCACGCTGTCCACGCATAGATTGGCGGCGTAAATATCGATGTAACGGCGGCGCAGAGCTTCTTTGTGCTTGGCCTCAAGCTCTTCGCCAAAGCCGAGTTTGACCAACGCGCCCGCGCCATGCGAGACCCAAGGGCGGATACGCTCAAAGGGCAGGGCGGGCAGATTGTTTTCTGCACGCAGACGATTGAGTGCTCCGGCCATATCCGGCGCAGTATCAACCAGCGTGCCGTCAAGGTCGAAGAGGAAGGCGGCGGGATGTAATAATTCCAAAATCCCAGACTGCATTACTGTTCGTAACTTGCGACGGTACTCTTTAATTGTTCGACATATTGATAGATATCGTCTATATCATTTAAATTAAACTTTTCTTCCTTCTTGTCGATAAAAATACCAATGGCTAGCTTATTAGTGTTATTAAAACGGAGCCTGCAAATTGGTTTTCTGTTGTTATCATCTAGCAAGATCGCGCAATAGCTCAAAGCATCGCGCATCGTAATGCGCTTTGGATTTACCGTTTCTCGAAGGATAGAGCGGATAATGTGGAAGCCTTCAACTTCCTCGTCAGTAGTGACGATCCCGTTTTCCTCGGTCGTCTCAACCACAGAGGGTAATGATGTTTCTTGACTAGCAATTTCAGGTGTCATTGCAACCTTGAGGCGGTCGTTAATTCGATCACCCAAAAGCTGTCGGAAGGCGCGTTTGGTGATTTGAGTGAACTGTTCCTTGATGGCGGGAGTGAATCTTTTTCCAGCAAGTAGGTCACTGGATACTAAGCGAACAAAATCTTCGCTCGGATTTTCCATCCATTCTGCGAGTAAATTTTGAATTGATCTTGTGTATTTCAGATCGCTTGCTGTTGTCAATATTGCATCAGTATCAAATGATGACTTTACGAATTTTTTAAGTTCTTCAATTTCTTGGTCTTTGAAGTCGAGAATATTAAATTCAAGAAATGGCTTTTCATCCATTTTGTTTGTTTGGTCAAGGTCAGTAAAAAATAGATACTTAATGCCATTTGTAAGTACGCCAAACCTTGTTTCGGTGACGTGAAAATAGCGAAATAATTGGGATGCGTGGTTAATGCTTAGGTCGGCACCGCTCTTTTTGCATTCAAAAAGTATGATTGGTTTTCCATCTTTAAGAATAGCATAATCTACCTTTTCTCCCTTTTTGGTTCCGATGTCGGCAGTCAGCTCTGGTGTAACCTCAAGAGGGTCAAAAACATTATAACCCAGTGCTTGGATAAAAGGCATTATCATGGCATTTTTCGTGGCTTCTTCGGTTTGAATAAGCCCCTTCAAATTGTTGATGCGTGATGACAAAACTTTGATTTGGTCTATGAAATCCATGATGCCAGGCCCTTTTGGTGTGTTTGATGCAATCTGTATATAACAATTAAAAAGTCAATGCTTTACTTTATATTTACAGCTTATTCTGCAAATTAACTAATTGGTTTGGGTGGGCTGCGCACCTGCACATTTATTCTTTACGGCAAAAAATGTCGGAAAAAAAACCTTAAAACCGACTACCGCTCTGAATATACTGCGTCATCTGGGTACACTGGGTATTCATGCGCAACATAATGCCGCGAATACTGCGGATAATGGCTCTCATAACGTGGTAGACCATGAATGGGTGATCTTTGACCAGGCGTTCCAGGTTCTCACGGTGCAGAGCAAGCACAGTGGCATCACCGACGGCGCGTAGGGTGGCAGAATGCGGTTTGCCATCAAGAAAGCCGGATTCGCCCGCCAGATCGCCGGCACTTAGGATGTGCAGGGTGTCGGCAAAGCCGCGCCCGCTGTCTTTGTTGACGGCCAGACGGCCATCGAGGATAACGTATAGCTCGTGGTGCGATTCGCCTTCGCGGAATAACACGTCGCCGCTGGCAATATGGCGCACCGTGCAAACTTGCGCGAGGGTGTTGCATTCCAAATCGGTCAGCTCCGCACCGAGCAGGGTTTTGCGTAGATCGTTACTGGTAATGGGGAGCTGCATGGGCATCACCTTCAATGGCTTGGTTAGTAGGACTTATGCAAAGCCGCCCCAGAGGCGAAGTGTATGGTCTTCGGTGGTTTGCCTTGCTGGAACACTTTTGCGTAAGTCCTAGGAATATAAAGTAAGTCAGCATCCTTGCCGAACGCGACCGGTAGGCACATTGTGCGTACCGGTCTAATATCCTGATGTCACAATTACTTGGTTGCGGCAGGAGCTGCAGGTGCTGCAGCAGCAGGCGCAGCTTCAGCAGGCTTGGCAGCCGGTTCTGCGGCTTTCTTGATTTCAACTTTGGCCGCAGCGCGCGTGTCGTTTACGAATTTTTCGACCGCTTTTTGCTGCATGATGTTTTCTACTTGTGGCTTGACGGCTTCAAACGCTGGTGGCGGTACGTCGCGAGTTTCTTCCAGCTTGATGATGTGCCAGCCGAACTGGGACTTGACAGGCTCTTTGGTGGTTTCGCCCGGCTTGAGCGCGGCAGCCGCAGCAGAGAATTCGGGAACCATCATGCCTGCTTCAAACCAGCCCAAGTCGCCGCCTTGATCCTTGGAGCCTGGATCAATGGAGTTGGCTTTGGCGAGTTCGGCAAAGTTGCCGCCGTCGTTGATTTTTTTCTGGATGTCTTTGGCTTGGTCTTCGTTTTCAACCAGAATGTGCGCGGCCTTCATTTCCTGCTTTTTGGGCAGGTTGACAAGCATTTTTTCATATCCCTGCTTGAGCTCTTCATCCGTGATTTTCATGTCTTTCATCATGCGCTTGACCAAGTGGTTGGCCAGAATGCTTTCCTTGGCGCGCGCGATTTCAGATTGAATGGCGGCTTCTTTGGCCAAGCCATCGGCTTCGGCTTTTTGTGCCAAGGCTTTGAGTTCGATAAGTTGGTTCAAAACGGCATCATCGTTGCCTTGCGCTTGGGGTGGTAATTGCAGTTTGATGGCGTTGAATTCTTCAGTGGTGATGGTGTCGCCATTCACAGTAGCCAGAATGTCTTTTTGCTCAACCGGAGCCGTTGTGGTTGTGCTAGTCGCTTTTTCCGGGGCTGGGCTTTGATTGCAGCCAGCAAGCACCATGGTTGCAGCCAGGGTGGCAGTCATGGCAAGTATCAAAGGCTTTTTCATCAGGTTCATACAGTGTCGTCCTTAGGTTGAAGTGAAATCAAAATGCGCAGGTCAAATAGTTTGGGTTTCGGGCATGAACACGCCCTTCCAGGGGTGGATGTGAATATCCCGATACACTCCGGCATGAGCATACGGATCATCCGTTGCCCATGCACGCGCGTCGTCAAGTGAGGCAAAATCCGCAAGGATCAGGCTTCCGACCATGCGCGGGGTGCCAGGTTCCGTAGCATCAGGCAACGGGCCTGCGAGAAGCAAGCGCCCAGCATCGCGTAAAACCTGTAAACGTGCCAGGTGCGCGGGGCGAGCCAAGCTGCGTTGTTCGGTCGTTTCGGCGTGGTCAACGCCATAAATCATATACCACATGCTTATATATCCTTGTTGGAGGCCGTGGCCTCGTTGTCGAGCATGGTGGCATGTTTGCCTAGCCACAAGCCCTGAGCAAGCATGAACACTAGCGTGATGCCCATGAGTCCGAAGAGTTTGAAGTTAACCCAAGTGGCTTCGTCGAAATTGTAGGCGACGTATAAATTCAGCCCGGCAAGGGCGATAAAAAAGCCTACCCAAGCGATGTTCACCTGTCGCCAGATGGCTTGCGGCGCGCTCATCAGGCTGCCCATCATGCGTTCGACCAGGGTTTTGTTGCCAATAAACTGACTGCCAAGAAACGCGGCGGCAAACAGCACATAGAGAATGCTCGGCTTCCACATGATAAACAGCGGGTTTTTCAACCACAGCGTGGCGCCGCCGAACACAACGATTAAACCTAGCGACACGAGCTGCATCGGTTCGACCTTGCGCGTGCGCAGCCAAGTGTAGGCGACAAGAATCAGGCTGGCGGCAATGGCCACGGCGGTAGCAACATAAATGCCTGAAGTTTTGTAGGCGATGAAAAACAGAATGATTGGCAGAAAATCGAAAAATAATTTCATGAGAAGTGGATGTGCGCACGGTAATGTTTAATGGTGCGCTATGGTAAACGCAGTGGGCGGTGCGGTCATCTTTCGCGCATACTATGCGTCGTTTCAAACACTTTTCACTCCACATAGAATTTGATCATGCCACGCATTCTTAATCTTCACCCAGACAACCCGCAGACGCGTTTAATCACACAAGCCGTTGAAATCATTCAGCATGGCGGTGTGATCGCTTTACCGACCGATTCGGGCTACGCGCTTGGTTGTGCGCTGGGCGATAAAGATGCCATGGAGCGCATTCGCGCCATTCGAGGGCTAGATGACAAGCACTTTTTCACCTTGATGGTGCGCGATTTATCTGAAATCTCGGTCTATGCGCGGGTGGACAATATCGCCTATCGTTTTTTGCGTCAGTACACGCCGGGGGCGTACACCTTTATCTTGCCTGCCAGCAGCGAAGCGCCGCGTCGTTTGCAGCACCCCAAGCGTAAAACCGTGGGCGTGCGCGTGCCCGATCACCCTTTAACGCAGGCGTTATTGCAGGTTTTGGGTGAGCCATTGCTTTCCAGTACCCTGATTCTTGCGGATGACAGCGAGCCTTTATGTGACCCTGATGACATTAAATCTCGCGTGGGCAAGCGTCTGGATTTAATTCTTGATGTGGGTTTTTGTGCCGACCAGCCCACCACGGTGATTGATATGGCAGGGGATGACATGGTGCTGGTGCGTCGTGGTTTAGGCGAGGTTCCTGTCGGTGTGTTTGAAGCTGATTAATTTTAAAAAGGTCATGCGATGGATTTTAATTTAATTCAAAAATTCAGTATTTGGATTTTGCCGGTGTTATTTGCCATTACCGTGCATGAAGCCGCACATGGTTATGCGGCGCGTTTTTTTGGCGACCACACGGCAGCAAGTCTCGGGCGTTTGTCGCTTAATCCTTTTAAACATATTGACCCGATCGGTACCGTGGCTTTGCCGATTGCGACCTTTTTTCTGGGTGGCTTTGTGTTTGGCTGGGCTAAACCCGTGCCCGTGGATATGCGCAATTTGCGCAATCCGCGTTTTGATATGGCCTGGGTGGCTATGGCGGGGCCGGCCTCCAATTTCGCCATGGCGGTGTTCTGGTTATTGATGATGGCGCTGGGACAGTGGCTGGCCGGGCAGGGTGTGGGCGACTGGGCGCTGCCGCTGGTGCTGATGGGGCAGGCGGGGATTTTTATTAATCTGTTGCTTATGTTGTTCAATTTATTACCGATTCCACCGCTGGATGGTGGGCGGGTGTTGGTGAGTTTTTTGCCGCAAAATTTGGCGCTCATGGTCTCGAAGGTTGAGCCTTTTGGCTTTGTGCTTTTGCTCGCATTGATGTTTAGCGGTGTGTTGTGGACGGTGCTGGGGCCGATTTTGAACGGCATGACGCAGTGGATGATGGGGTTTGTGCTGCCTTGAATGCCATGGCTTTGATTACACCTGTGCTTGATAGTCAAACTATGGATGAATCCGTAGGGGTTGCACGGGTGGGTGAGCAGTTTTTACTGGATTTTCCCAAGGATTTATATATTCCGCCGGATGCTTTGGCGATTATGTTGGAATCTTTCCAAGGGCCTCTTGATTTGTTGCTGTATTTAATCCGTAAGCAAAATATCAATATTCTGGATATTCCTATTGCCGAGGTCACGCGCCAGTATCTGCGTTATATCGAAACCATGCAGGGGTTGAAGCTGGAATTGGCTGCTGAATATCTGGCCATGGCGGCATGGCTGGCGGAAATTAAGTCGCGCATGATGCTACCGCGAGCGCCCCACATGGATAATGAAGAGGCTGACCCGCGCATGGCCCTGGTGCGCCGTTTGCAAGATTACGAACAACTGCGTGAGGCCAGCGAGCGGCTGGATGCGTTGCCTCGCTTGGAGCGTGATGTGTTTGCTTTGGTGGCGGCGATGCCGGACGTAGAGTTTTGCCCCGAGCCGCCGCAGGTCAGTATGGATGAGTTGCTGGGGGCGTTGCGCAGTGTCCTTCAGCGCGCCACCTTGGTGGAGCACCACCACATTCAGCGCGAGGCCATCAATTTGCGAGAGCGCATGGATTTGATTGTGCAATGTGTCGCGGGGGGCGTGGTGTTTTTGCTGGATATTTTGCGCCCGGAAGAGGGGCGGCGCGGCGTGGTAATGAGTTTTTTGGCTTTGCTCGAGTTATTGAAAACCGGGCAGATTGATGTCGAGCGCGAAGAGCAAGGCTTGTTTTTAATTGCGGCTGCACAGGGTTCATGATCGCTCTGCCTGCCTTGCTTGAAGCCCTGTTGCTGGCCGCAGGTGAGCCGCTATCGCGTGCGCGTTTGGCTGAGATTCTTGGCGATGAGGTGGATGCCGCCATGCTCGATCAAGCCTTGAGCACGCTCGCCGAAAGTTATGCTGAACGCGGGATTGAATTAATTGAGGTTGCGAGTGGACTGCGTTTGCAAGCGAGCAGCCGCTTTGCGCCGTGGCTGGTTAAGCTTCAACCGCAACGCCCGCCGCGCTATTCGCGTGCAGTGTTGGAAACGCTGGCTCTGATTGCATGGAAACAGCCCATCACCCGCGCCGATGTTGAAGCCATACGTGGAGTGTCGCTCAACCCAACCATTCTCAAAACCTTATCCGAACGCGGCTGGGTTCAAAGCATGGGTAAACGTGAAACCCCCGGCAGGCCGGAGCTTTTGGGTACGACACGCCAGTTTTTGGATGATTTTGGACTCAAAACTCTGGATGAGCTGGCGCAGCACATTTTTCCGCAGTCAACCGAGTGAATTGGCTACTAGCGGCTGCGCGCCACACTTTGCCTGTGCAGAACAGCCATCAAGCGGTAATCTTTAGCAAATAGTCTGCTGCAAATTTTAAATTATCAATAAACGAGGAACACACCATGGCACTGCACCCACTGGCCGGACAGCCCGCTCCACGCGATTTTCTAACCAATATCCCCGACCTCGTTTCTGCGTATTACACCCAGCATCCCGACAGTAACGATCTGGCGCAGTGGGTGGCGTTTGGTACGTCTGGGCATCGTGGGTGCAGCAGCAAACACAGCTTTAACGAAGATCACATTCTGGCCACTTGCCAAGCATTGGCCGAATATCGGCAAGAAAACGACATCACGGGTCCGCTGTTTATCGGCTTGGATTCTCATGCGCTATCCACCCCGGCATTTTACACCGCGATAGAAGTTTTTGCGGCGCATGGCATTGAACTGCGCATTCCCGCAGGTGAGCCGCTTGTACCCACCCCGGTGATTTCGCACGCGATTTTGACCCACAACCAAGGCCGCACCTCGCACCTGGCCGATGGCGTAGTCATTACCCCGTCGCACAACCCACCGAGTGATGGCGGTTTTAAATACAACGCCACCAACGGCGGCCCGGCGGATGTGGATGCCACCCGCGTGATTCAGGCGCGTGCCAATGAATTGCTCAATCACGACCTGAAAGGCGTAAAGCGTATATCGCTGACTAAGGCACTGGCGCTGCCCACCACCCAGACCTATGAGTTCATCAAACCCTATGTTGACGATCTGAAAAATGTCGTCGATATGGAGGCCATTCGCGCCGCCGGGCTCAAAATTGGCGTAGACCCGATGGGCGGCGCGGGTTTGCCCTACTGGGAGCCGATTGCTGAAACCTACGGCCTGAATATCGACGTGGTGAACAAGGAGATCGACCCGCGCTTTGCCTTCATGACCCTCGACCATGATGGCAAAATCCGCATGGACTGTTCATCACCTTATGCTATGGCCGGTTTGATTCGACTGAAAGATCAATACGATATTGCCTTTGGCAACGATACTGATGCGGATCGCCACGGCATCGTCACCCCAAGCGGCGGGCTGATGAATTCCAATCACTACTTGAGCGTGTGTATTGATTACCTGTTCCGCAACCGCCCGCATTGGTCGGCGAATGCCTATATTGGCAAAACACTGGTCTCCAGCTCGATGATCGACCGTGTGGCGCACGACCTGCACCGTGGCCTGCGCGAAGTGCCGGTGGGCTTCAAATGGTTTGTCGATGGGCTGGTCAATGGTCATTGCGGTTTTGGCGGCGAAGAGTCGGCGGGTGCATCCTTCCTGCGCATGGATGGCACGGCCTGGAGCACCGACAAGGATGGCATTATCGTCAACCTGCTGGCCGCCGAAATCACTGCCAAAACGGGTGAAGACCCCAGTGCGTATTACAAAAAACTCACCGAGCGCCACGGCAATCCGGTGTTCGACCGCATGGATGCTGTAGCCAGCCGCGAGCAAAAACATATCCTTTCCAAGCTCAGCCCAGAGCAAGTGAAAGCTGAAACACTCGCAGGCGAGAAAATCACCGCCAAACTCACCCGCGCACCGGGCAATAACGCCGAAATTGGTGGTCTAAAAGTTACAACCGAAAATGGCTGGTTCGCCGCACGCCCTTCCGGCACGGAAGATATTTACAAAATCTACGCCGAAAGTTTCAAGGGCGAAGCGCATCTGAAGGACATTCAGGACGAAGCCAAGGCGATTGTGGCAGCGGCGTTTGGCGACGCAAAGTAAACAGGAGTGACGGGCATTTGCACGATAAGTTGAAGTATGAATTTTGCGCATGGGATGGTGATGTTCTTGTGCTGAATATTCTGGGCACGCCTGCGGCCAAGCGCGATGCGATTGGCAAACCCAAAGGTCATCAGCTTAAGGTCAGTGTGACGGCTGCGCCGGTGGATGGAAAGGCCACCGATCATATGGTGCGTTTTTTATCCAAGGCATTTGGAGTGAATGTGCGCGATATTGAGGTGGTGTTTGGTCGTACCAGTATTCACAAACAGTTGCGCATTCACGCACCCAAAAAACTGCCGACTGTGATTGAAAAGGCACTGGCGGGTCAGTCTAGCGAACTTGAAGATTGAGCATGGTTGCTACATCCCGCATTGATCGTGAGCGCGAGTTGCGGCGCTTGCAGGCGATTGCACTGGCCTTGCTGCTTGCGGCGCTGGCCGGACTGGTGCTGAGCGCAGTCATGGGCGGGCAGGGATTCTTTGCGTGGACACAGGCGTTTTGCGAGGCGGCGGTGGTGGGCGCATTGGCCGACTGGTTCGCGGTGGTCGCGCTTTTTCGACATCCCTTGGGGCTGCCTTTTCCGCATACGGCGATCATTCCGAGCAATAAGGCGCGCATTGGTGACCAGTTGGCGTTGTTTGTGCGCGAGCATTTTTTTGAGCCGAAAAGCTTGCTGGAAAAACTTGCTGTATTTGACCCGGCGGCGCGCTTGGCGCAGTGGCTGGCTGAGCCCGTTCAGGTACAAACTTGGACGAGTGCTGTACGCGGCTGGAGCTTACAGGCCTTGGACTGGCTGGACGATACACGCTTGCAACTTGCTTTGCGTGATCTGCTGCATGATGCCCTAGTGCGTTGGAATACGGCGGAAACCACGGCGCAGGTGCTGCATGCCTTGACCCGGGATGGACGGCACCATGCGGTGTTGGATGCCGGGTTATTGAAAATGGCGCAATGTCTCGATCAGGATGAGGTGAAGGCGCAGGTGTCGGCCAAGCTGGCGGAGTACGCGCGCGCCGAATGGCCGAAGATGCTTGGTGTGATTAGCGTGTTCAAGTCGGTAGATGCCTTGTCTGACGAGTTGGCCAACAAGTTGGCACAGGCCATGATGCTGGATGTGGTTGCGGTGTTGCAGCAGCCGGAACACCCCTTGCGCTTGCGTTATGAAGCGGAAGTGCTGTCCTACATTGCAAAGCTCGGGGAGGATGCCAAAATTCAGGCGGCTTTTGACGAGGTGAAGATGCGGCTTTTACAGCGCCCTGAGTTACAGACTTACGTCAAAGCGCTGACCGCTGAGCTGAAAGCATGGTTACGAGCGGACTTGAGCCGGGAGGATTCGCAGATTGCGCTGCATCTTAATCAGGCGATGCAGGCGCTTGGCACGCGATTGAGTGATGATGCTGATCTGCGCACGGCGATCAATGAGCATGTTCTGGCGGCGGCAGATAAATTGGTTGTTGATGTGCGCGATGGTGTGACTGAGCATATCGCCAAAACGGTCAAGGCTTGGGATGATCGGCAGTTGGTGGAGACCCTGGAGCTGAGCGTGGGGCGGGATTTGCAGTACATCCGCTTTAACGGCACGGTGGTCGGTGGGGTGATTGGCCTTGGGTTACACGCACTTTTGACCTACGGCGTACCGCTGGCGCAAGGGCTTTAACCTACAGGTTTTCGCGCGGCAACAAGGTAATTGACCTCGACCCCCGGTGCGAGACTGAACTCGCGGGTGAGCGGGTTGTAGTGCAGCCCTTGCTGGTCGACTATTTCCAGCCCGCTCGTACGTAGCCAGTGCGCTAGCTCTGCGGGGCGGATAAATTTATTCCAGTTATGCGTGCCGCGCGGAATCATGCCGGTCAGATATTCCGCGCCGACGATAGCGAGGGCAAAAGCTTTGGGTGTGCGGTTGAGGGTGGATAAAAATAGCCAGCCGCCGGGTTTGACCAGGCTGGCGCAGGCTTGAACAATCGCCGCAGGGTCGGGGACATGTTCGAGCATTTCCATGCAGGTGACGGCATCAAAGCTTGCTGGCTCGCAGGCGGCTAGGTCTTCGACCGGCATAAGGCGATAGTTCACCGTCAGCCCTTCGGATTCAGCATGAAGACGCGCCGTGCTTAAGCTCGCCGCAGCCAGATCAATGCCGGTGGCATTAGCGGCTTCGCGCGCCAAAGCTTCGGTCAATATGCCACCGCCGCAGCCGACATCGAGCACCTGAATGCCGCAGAGGGCAGCGTGGGTGCGAATGAAGTCCATGCGCAAAGGGTTGATGGCGTGCAAGGTCCACAATGCTCCTTCTGTGTCCCACCATTCTCCTGCCAGGGCATCAAACTGAGCTATTTCTTGGGCATCGTGATTCATGGTGCTGCTCGCTTGTGACTATTATGGGAGTGATAGTGACAAATAATAACAGGCATAAAAAAAACCTGCACATGGCAGGCTTGATTATAGAGAATAAGTGGGGTGATCGATGGGGCTCGAACCCACGACAACTGGAATCACAATCCAGGGCT
>DYLI01000118.1 GCA_020722165.1 Halothiobacillus neapolitanus
CAGCGGCAAGACGCAAGCGCTGTGCTACCGGGCGCTGCATTTGCTGATTCGTGACCGTACCGATATTGCTTACTACATGCCGACCTGGGATTTGGTGCGCACTACGGCGTTCCCGCGTGTGCTTAAGATGCTGGAGGATGCGGCCTTGAACCCGGTGGGCAATCGCAGCAATTTCAGCATTGCCACGCCGCTGGGGACGGTTCTGTTTCGCACGATGGAAGAACCTGACCGGCTGGTAGGCTATGAAGTTGGTCACAGCATGATTGATGAGCTGGACACATTGCCGATGGCGAAGGCTGAAACGGTTTGGCAACGCGCATTGTCGCGCAATCGTTTGCGCTTGCCGGATGGGCGCGTCAACACGATGTCGGTCGGCACCACGCCCGAGGGCTTCCGCTTTGTGTACGAGCGCTGGGGGCGTGACCCGCTTACGGCTGCGGCACAAGGCTATGCGCTGTACAGGGGGCGCACCACGGATAACCCGCATCTTCCGGCGGATTATGTGGATAACTTGCGGGCAATTTACCCAGCGAACCTGCTCGAAGCCTATCTGAATGGCGAATTCGTAAACCTGAATGACGGCTTGGTGCAGCGGCATTGGTTTAAGCCTTCCACCCGCGACGCGGGCAGTCTGTCGCGCCTGAGCATGGGTGTTGACCTTGCGATCAGCCTGAAAACCGGGGCGGATGCTTCGGCACTGGTGGTTGGCGGAATGGACGAGGCCGGGGTATTTCATGTGTTGCACGCGGATTCACGGCGCGGAACATTCAACGACGTTCAAGAGTGGGTGAAGGCCACGGCAAAGGCGTGGAATCCGGCCATGATTCAAATCGAGGCGGTGCAGTATCAACTGGCAGCCGTGCAGGAGTTGATGCGCACCACGACGCTGCCAGTGATTCCGGTGCGCCCGGACAAGGACAAGGCGGCACGCTTAACCCCGCTGGCAGCACGCTACGAACAGGGCATGGTGCAGCACGCTGCGGCGCATGGCGGCAATCAGATTAAGGCGCTGGAGGACGAGCTGACGGCCTTCCCGAACGGTGCGCACGACGACCTTGTGGACGCGCTGGTGTACGCATGGAGCGGTGCGAGTTCGCCGCCGCCACCGCGCGCAGTCTTTGCATCTTCAATCGGCAGCACGAGGGCGTTTTGAGATGGCGAGCGCATGGGATGAGATTGTTGATGTAATCGGTCACGAGCTGGCACATAGCCTTGTGCGCATGATGCCAGGGCAAAGCAGGCGCATTCCGTTTAAGCCTAATCTGTGGCTGCAAACCAAGCTGGGACATGATGGCGCGCAAAGGCTATGCGAAGCCCTAGGCGGTGAGATTGTATCTATCCCAAGCAGTATGGCGCGTGAATCCTCCATTCGCGCCATGCGTGCGACAGGCGCAACCATTAACGAGATTGCCAGCCGTCACTTTATCCACGAGCGCACCGTGCGGCGCATTCTCAAGCGTGACCACCAACCCATTCACTCCAGCCAGATGGAATTACTACTATGAACATTTTCAGAAAGTTATTTGCCGCCAATCCCGCCAATCCCGCCCAATCGCGTCAGGCGCAGATGCGCGTTTTAACCCAAGAGACCGCCACCTACAGCATGGAGGAGGCGCTGGGTGCGCTGGCGAATGTGCAGGATATTGACGCGGTCTTGCTCAAGGCAGGCATAGGCCGCGACAAGCTGCGCGTACTGGAGTTTGACGATGAAATCAGCGCGGCGCTGGAGACTCGGCGCGATGCAATCACGGCCATGCCTTGGCGCATTGAGCCAGCACTGGATTCAGGTCGCGCGGGCAAAAAAGCCGCCGCAGCAATGTGGGCTATGCTGGAACACATGATGCCGTCCATCATGCGCAGCGCGTGGGATGCCGTGCCCTACGGCTACAGCGTGATTGAATGCGTTTATACTCAGAACGATGGCATCGTCACACTGGAGCGGGCGACGGGCAAGCCGCTGGAGTGGTTTATGCCACAACGCGACGGCAGGCTGGTGTATATGGCTGACACCGGGGCGCGTGACGTGGTGGATACGCGGTTCAAGTTTATCCTGACCCTCCGCGCCTCAAGCTACATCCAGCCGTATGGCGAGGCGCTGCTTTCGCGTCTATATTGGCCGTGGTATCTGCGCCAAGAGGGCTGGAAGATGTGGGCGCGCCATCTGGAGCGTCACGGCTCGCCGATGCTCGTCGGCAAGCTGGAAATCCCGAAGTCCGACCGACCGCTGACCGAGCCAGAGCAAGCCGCGCAGCAGGATGCGATTAACGCTGCATTGTCAGGCTTGGCTGCGGCGCTTGATCGTGCGGTGCGCAGCGCTACCGTTGCAAGCACAGCGGATATTAGCGCCATCAACCCGGGCAACGCTGGCGAGGCATTCAACGCATTCAACGCGGCGATTGATAAACGCATCCAGAAAGCGGTGCTAGGCCAAACACTCACGAGCGATGTGGGCAGTTATGGCAGTTACGCCGCCGCAAAAGTGCATGACAGCGTGCGCACAGACAAGCGCAATGCAGACCTTAAACTGGTCGGCGGCGCGGTGCAAAAAATCATCAACGCCATTGCTGACCTCAACGGCTGGCCTCGCCCGGTGTTCGACTGGATGCTCGAATCCGAGCTCGAAGAAGCAAGGGCGGCGCGTGATGCCGTGCTGGCGAATGCGGGGATTGCCTCATTCAGCCGGGACTATCTGTTGCGCGTGTATGACTTCGAGGATTCCGATCTTGCGCCAAGTCCGACCATGCAAAAGCCGGCGGTGCAGGCCGCAAGCGACTCGATGGCATTGCAGTTTGCCTCCAATCACGACGAGCCGACACGCTTCACCGCAGGCCAGCAGGCGGTTGAAAATCAGGTGTATGAAGCCCTGCGCGAGACACGCCAGCCGCTGGATATTACGCATATCCGCAGTGCCATCATGGGCGCAGACTCGCCCGAGGATTTGGAACAGCGCCTTGCGGTGTTGCTGGACAAACAAGACCCGGACTATGCCGACCTGCTCGCCCGTGCGCAGTTTGCCGCGTCGGTGCTGGGCTATATCAATGCCGAAGAGGGGCGCGTGTAATGGTCGCCGCGTCCATCAGTATTCAGCTGCGCTTTGAGGAGGCGATTGCCGCAGCCAAGGCGCGCGGGGTTTTGTTGCCGGAGGATTTTTACACCCGCCTGCCGCAAGAAGCCCGCGCCCAGGCATTTACTGTGTCCGGACTGGCTACGCTGTCGCAGATTCAGCAGGTGCTCGATAGCCTCACGCAGGCCACCGCCGACGGCACGCAGTTTGAAGAGTGGCGCAAGCAGGCGCTGGAAAACATCACGGCGCTGGCAGCCCTGACCCCGGCACACCATGAGACCATCTTCCGAAACGCCATCCAAAGCCATTACGGGGCAGGGCGCTGGATCCAGACTGAGGCTGGCAAAAAGCGCCGTCCGTTTGTGATGTATGACGCAATCAATGATGGGCGCACCCGGCCAACGCACCGGGCGATGGATAACTTCATTGCGCCTGTGGATGATGCGATTTGGGATGCGTGGGCTCCGCCGAACGGTCACAACTGTTTCTTGCCCGGAACGCATGTTAGAGGCGACTTTAAGATTGGTATGCGGTCAACCTATCGCGGGGAAGCCGTGGAGATTCGTACAGTGCGCGGGAACGTACTCAGGGTTACCGCTAATCACCCCGTACTTACAAACGCAGGATGGCTGCGCGCCAAGGACATTAGCAATGCGCACCAACTCATCCACAACGTGGGCGCGGATGATGCCTTTCTTTCTGGGGTCGTAAATAACAATGATATTCCAACCGTTGTTGAGGATGTATTCGCAACGCTCTCTACCGAGGCTTTTGGAGTCGCCGACATATCTGCGTTCGACTTCCACAACGACGCGTATCGAAGGTATGGCGATGTCGACGTTGTAGGTTCCGATATTGAGTTGCTGCACGGCATCATCCCACACCTCACTAATCGCGTTGAAAACTGGAGCCTCAAACGGGGAAACGTTTGTTCTTTGGAAGAAAGAACCCTTCGCACGAACGCTTCTAAAAGTCCCTTCGACATAAAGCCTGTTCTTTCTAAGAATGCGCTTAATGTTGGAGCGCGTGCAGTAACTAGAAGCAGCAATTTCAGAGGTTGCATATCCGCTGCGGTACATCTCGCATACACGCGCCTCAAGCACATCATCGAGCGCGCGCGCGGCTTCCCACGCCTTGCCGCATTGGCGCTCAACTCCGCCAGGTGTTGCCTTTATAGAAGCCCATTTAACGGTTTCAGCCTCACTTCTGCCGCGCACATGAACCCCGCTGTTGATAAGCACGCGCCGGATTGCGCTTCTACTAACCCCGAAATTAGCGGAGATGGCTTTCTCGGAAGTTCCGTATTCATACATACGCACGACACTGTCCGCGACACTGTCAAGCCACTTGCGAGGCTTGTTGGCTTTAATGAAATCGCTTCCGTTGATGGCGTTATCGCGGATAGCGTTGCTTGTATTAAAGTCTTTGACTATTCTGGTCATGTGTATGATTTTGAAACTAAAACTGGGCTTATTTTAGCGGAAGGAATCGTCACACACAACTGCCGATGCAGCATCCGCAGCCTGACACAATCGCAGGCCGAAGCACGCGGATGGAGCGGTACGACCAAGCCAGCACCAGCCGAGCCGGACGAAGGTTGGGCGTATAACCCCGGCAAAGGACATGGGCAGGCGTTGCAGCGTGTGGTTGAGGATAGGCTAAAACGTTGCGAGCAGATGCGCTTGTTTGCTTTGCGCGGATGGCTATTTGCCAAAGGCAAGGCCGCACAGATTCAATGCGCTAATGACGATGCACGCCGCCATCTTGAGTTAATGGCGCATGTTGCAGCGCTCAACGGCAAGATGCCAGA
>DYLI01000119.1 GCA_020722165.1 Halothiobacillus neapolitanus
ACAAGGAGCATAAACACAATGAAACATCCCAGCCCGCATAACGCCAAAGGCGTTGCCTTACTCGAAATACTCATCGCCCTAGTAGTCACCAGCATAGGCCTGTTGGGTGTGGCGGGCTTACAGGTTATGAGCCTTAAAAACAACCAGTCTGCCGCCTTGCAATCGCAAGCCAATGTACTGGCCTACGACATGTTCGACCGACTGCGCGCCAATGCGGGCGTGGCGGCGAATTACAACATTGCGCTCACCGATTCCACGCCAACAGGCACCAGCATCAATAAAATCGACATCCAGCAATGGCGCGGTATGCTCGCCGCCAGCTTACCGGAAGGTACGGGAGCCATCGCCTGCAACGCTGCAGCGCCACCCGTATGTCGAGTTACAGTGCAATGGAAAGACGAAAGCCCCTTTAACCCTAACACAGACAAAACCAGCACCATCGACTTGGTAAGCACCCTATGAAAAACTCTATGCACCACCAACGCGGGTTTAGCCTGCTAGAACTCATGATCGCCGTGACACTCGGCATTATCATAGTCGGCGGCGTAGGCACGCTGTTTATCTCCAACCAGCAAACCAACCGCACGCAAGAAGCGCTGTCAGACACTCAGGAAAGCGGGCGGCTGGCCTTTGAATTTATCGCCCGCGACATTCGCATGGCCGGCAGCACAGGCTGCCCGCGCACCGACCGGGTCGCCAATGTGCTGGAAAGCAAGAACTCCACCACAGACTGGTGGGCGGATGCCTTCGGCCCATCCATCATCGGCTATGAAGGCGACAAAGATCTGCCTGGCATCACCACAGGAACCGCCTCGGGTAACCGCGTCGCCGGAACCGATGCCATTACCATCCGCCACAGCGATACTTCAGGGTTCAGCATCGCAGAGCACAACCCAAATGCGGCTCAATTCAAACTCAACAAGCCACACACGCTGAAAGACAACGACGTTATCGTTATTTGCGATAGCGCCCAAGCATCCCTGTTCCAGATTACCAACGCCAATACAGCGAACGTCACCATCGTCCACAACGAAGGCACCGGTAACGTGGGCAACTGCTCCAAGTTTCTTGGCCACCCCGATTCCTGCCTGGCCAATGCAAAAACCGAAAAGCCACGCAATTGCCCCGACGGATTTATTCCCTGCGAATATACCTACGGCTCGGACTCCTCCCTCGCGCTCTACCAGCCCGTCGCCTACTTCATCGGCAACAATGCCGCAGGCAACCGCTCGCTCTACCGTGTCAGCCTAGTCGCAGGTGCGACTGCGACCCAAGAGCTGGTCGAGGGTGTCTGGGACATGCAGATTCTCTACGGCGTAGACGCCACAGGCGATCGCCAAGTCGATAACTACTTAACCGCCAACAACGTCGCCAACTGGTCGCAGGTGGTCAGCGTGCAGGTCAACCTGCTCAGCTACTCACCCACCGACAACGTTGCCGCCGGCAAGCAGACTTACACCTACGGTTTTGGTACGACCACCGCCACCACGGCAACCGACCGCCGCCTGCGCAAGGATTTTAGCGGCACGGCCTTTGTACGCACGCCCAACTGAGTATCCGCCATGAACACATTCCGCCACTCGCAAAAAAACCATACTCCTGCCAAACCGCCTCAGGCCGACCGGCGCAAGCAACGCGGTGCGGCACTGATTGTCAGCCTGATTCTTTTGCTCATCATGACCGTCATCGGCATTAGCGCCAGCATGAACTCCACCATGCAAAGCAAAATGGCGGGCAGCATGGCCGACCGCAATATGGCGTTGCAAGCCGCCGAACACGCCATGCGTATCGCCGAAGGCAAGCTACAGGGCTGGATCAAAACACAGAATGCCATTCTGACTTACGATGCAGCCAAAGCCGGACAATTCATTAGTAGCGGTACAGATCGCGTCTATTTGTTCAAAGCTGACGCAGCAACTCAACCGTGGGATTTAAACACCGTCAAATGGGATAACGCCGATTCCATGGATGCCGGAGCGATTACCGCTGATGGTCACACGCTACCGGTCGATAAAAACCCACGCTACATGATTGCCGTATACCCGAACAACGCCAACGCCCAGACCAAGGCGCTAGAAGGTGTCGAGCAAGGTGCGCTGCCCGAATTGGTCGGCAAGCGCTACACCATTACTGCCACCGGCTGGGGCGCTCAGGCCAACACCCGCTCAACCATTCAGGTTGAATATTACTCACCGTTTTGATGTTTGTTTTACGCCGAACCTTTTTAGCGCATTCATTTTTTATCTTTCAGGAGAGATAACATGAAATCTTCAACCTGGCTCAAAAGCCTCACCCTGGCAGGCGCACTTTTTGCAAGCCTCCCCCTGGGCATGGCTTATGCCGCCAACAACTGCGGCAAAAGCGGCACCGACGGTTTCGGTGCAGTATTCAACGTATTCGACGGTGGCCAAATCGCCGTCTCCTCCAAAAAGTACGAATACGTCAATGACCCCGGCCAGTGCAAAGCCACCATTCACGGCCCAAGTATTAACGTTGGCGCAGGGAATTATCACCACCCAACCGGCGACGCATGTGGAACATCGGCCAGCGGAACCACGCTCGCACGCCTGACCTTGCCCCCCTTCCCGACTGATACATCAGCGGTGAACATCACCTTTTCCTCCGGTGTGGGCTCCACAAAAACACTGTCCAATGCCGTTGCGAACGAGCGCGTGACCCATAGAATCTTCGCGGATGGCGGAGGCGAAATTTACTTTAAGTACGACGGTACACTGCCTGCTGACAAACGAGCTTTTGTCATGGATCAGCTCAATCTCAAGAACTACTCTACTGTTACTTTCGAACCCGGCGACTACTTTATCCGCAAAATGGGGTTTGAAAACTTGTCCGTGCTGAACGTTGCCGGCACGGGTGATGGCAGCGGAAAGGTTCGCATATATCTTGAAAGTGGCTATCGCTACGACGAAAACGGCAACTTGATCGGCAGCCCCCCGACCGCCGTTGCTGCGACCACGGGCGAGCAGACATGCATCAATATAGTCACCAGCGATGGTGGCATCAAAACGAAACTCCAGTGCGAGAATAAGCTTAATAAACCTGACCCCAAAAAGCCGTTGACCGATGCGGAAGCCGCTGATCAGCACCCGGAGAAGCTCGGATTCTACGTCTACAACGGCAATTTCAGCTATGGCGACAGATCCTTGGTTGCTGCCTCCGTCTATGTGGATCAGGGTGATATTTACCTGTACAACCATAACGACGGCACAACCTTCATCGGTGAAATTCTTGCCGCCAACATTCATGTCGGTAATAACGTTACAAACTGGTACCACAAGAGCACCGGCACGCCATCCACCGTGGTCAGCGGCTTGACCGGGCTGCGCAGCATGGCGCCGCCTGCTGTCCCAACCGTGGCCGTTACGGGCGACTTGGCCTTTATGACCGAACAGTCTGAATACGACGCAACCACCACACCAATCACCAAATGGAACGGTCTCCTCAAGGCTTACCCTTTCATAGCATCAGGCGCAACTTCAACCACCGCAACCTGGACATTTGGCGCGACTGATTGGGACACCGCCAACACCAACAACACCCCCAAAGAGCGCCTAGGCACAACTTGGGATAGCTATGTCGGCCTGCCTAATACCGCCCAGCCAAAAATCTACAAGAATAAAGTGCTGTTCACAACCAGCGATGGCAACTTGTATAGCGTCGACCGCACGTCTGGTGCTTACGCTTGGAAATGGACACCCACTTTGATCAGCGGCTATTTGGCAACCATTAAAGATCCCGCAGTGGCCTCCAACAATGCCGCCTATGATCTCTTCCTCAAGAGCGACCCCATGCGCGGCCAAATGGCGGTCTACGCCAACAGTGGCCGCATCCAGGACATTACAGCGGACGATACAACCAACCCGAAAGCTGGCACCATCCTCGGCACGGCCATGGGTGGGGCTATCCACTATGTATTAACCCTGAAAGCCGACGGTAGCGTGGACACAACCACCAATAAGCCTTGGGAAGATAACCGCAAGGGTGACAATACCGAAGCCAAAACCTTCGGTGAACTCACCGCCGCGTCGCCCAATGCCACTTCGCCTAATGCGGCCGCGCCTGTGATGTATGACGGCAAGCACGCGCTATATGTCGTCAACAACTATCTGGTAGAACTGGATGTTTCCAATCTTCCACCCAAGCCGCCTGCCGGCAAGTTGATTAGCTTTACGGCTACATCCACGCCCATGGTCGCTAAGGATACATCCGGCGTTTTCACAACCTACATCGGCTCAAGCGATGGCAAAATTTACACCGTTGTTAATAACACTGGAAACGGCACGCAGATTGCTGACATCGGTCTCGTCGAGCCCATCGAATATCTGAGCTACACTACCCTAGCTGGGTTCGACTACATCACGGCTCAATCCAGCAAGACCATTGCGGTGTTCCGTTATGAAAAAAATGCCACCACCCCCATATGGCAGAAAATCTGGGACTCCACCTTGGGGAAATCAGATTTAACCGATCCGGAAAAACCCGCTACCGGCGCACCGACCATCCAGAGCCTGCCTGCTGCCGTTAAAATCAGCGACAAGGCGGTGGTTATCGGCGGCGTGGTGTTCGTGCCTTTTGAAGGCGCTGAAGATGCCACCACCTGCAAGGCCAACGCTTATTTGTACATGTTCGATCTTGACCCAGTAAAAGCGGCAACCTCACGCTTGTACAACACCTTCTATTACAACACAGCCAGAAATTTGGACGCACCCATTACCCTGGGTTATGGCCACGCTCATGCACCGCAACCCATGGTGTTTGAGGGCAAACTGCACGTACAGGGCAGCAGCGAACAAAACGCGGACGTGGATGGTGGTCGCGCCGGAGGTGGGCTTGA
>DYLI01000006.1:0-10249 GCA_020722165.1 Halothiobacillus neapolitanus
GCAAAATGGTTGAGTTTGACCATACCAATGTGATTTTCACCATGCCGGACAAGAAAGAAACCGAAGACTATATTACGGGTCGTTTTGGTTGATTTTATCGGTTTATTTATTGGCCTTTTTCTGGCTTTGAATTTGTTCCATATACATTTCAAAAAAAACCTGCCTTGGTGCAGGGTTTTTTATGCGTGACTTATTGGTTTGATTACCTGTATTCATTTCGTGGGTCATGAAAACTTAACTCTGTTCGTATAGCGTAATTAATTATCTGTATATCAGGGGTTTGTCATGCTTAAGCGGACAGAGTTAGGCAACGCTGCACTTGAGACGCGAGATCGGACGCTTTCGGTCAAGCAGCGTGTTCTTTTACGTATGGTCAATGAGGAAAATACCCGCTCTGAACTGGAAAGAATATTCCCAGATCATGTGCTGAAACAATCTTGTTTCTGCTTGATGGGGGCTATATCGAGACTCGCGTGGAGCTGTTTGATGCGTCGGTTACGACCCAGACACCGGCGGCGCGAGAGCAGTATGTCGAGTCGGTCTATGAACAGCCAACCATAACTGAAAATGACATTGTTTCGGTCTATGCCAAGGTTTCATCCAAAAATCTTGCAGCGTTCCGGATGTATTTATTTGACCTTATTGAGCGCTGTGTGGCGTTTCACGGTCCAGAGGTGGCCAATGCCTGGCGAAATAGGGCGCGTTATGCACAAGACTTTGAATCGCTCAATGTGCTGGCCATTGATCTCGTGTCCTGGTTGCAAGATACGTCTTCGGTGGAGTTTGCGCAGAGGGTAAAATCCAGGATTGATGAGTTTGTGAACTCGTTGTAAGTTTTAGGACTTCCAAAAGAAAACCCGGTTTTACCGGGTTTTTTAATTCTTTACAGAACATTTAGCAAATTAAGCATTTTCAATCTGATTTACGGTGTTTTTCAGGTTGAGGTGGCGAACGTCAACGCCTTTATCAAGGTAGACAATGTATTCGCAGATATTGGTGACGTGGTCGCCAACACGTTCAATTGCACGCATGCAGCTCAGAATATTCAGGCTGTAATCAAGTGTGTTGGGGTTTTCGGCCATGTGCGCCATCAAATCAGCGAGAACATCGCGGTAGGCATTGTTGACATGCGTATCGGAATGTTTAATGGCAATGGCGGCTTCGGCATCCATGCGTGCAAAAGCATCAAGTGCATCGTGGAGCATTTTCTGGGTCATTTCTCCCATGACACGAATGTCTTGCATAAAACTATAACTGTTAATCAGCGGCTGAATAACAAGGGCGATACGCGCAATTTTTTCAGCTTTATCGCCGATGCGTTCCATATCAGCAACAATTTTGGATGCGGTAAACAGGAAGCGCAGATCGTTGGCTGCAGGCTGACGTGTCGCGATAAGTTCGACGATACTTTTGTCGATGTCGGTTTCAAATTGGTTGACATTTTTGTCACCCGTCGATGCCTGTTCCCCAAGAGCGATGTCTCCGTTGATAAGTGCACGTAGGGCGCTATCAAGTTGCTGCTCAATCAAGCCACCCATGGACATGATGAGGTCGCGCACGTGGTTGAGACCTTGGTCGAATTGGCTGCTGATATGGGGTGTAGAGGTGTTCATGTTGGCTCCTGGCGTTGACGATGCAGTTAAAATGCTCAATAGGACGAGAAGGCAGATGAAATCAATGATTTGCCCATCATCCGTGCTTTGTTCCGGCTAATTACCATTGTGGTTTTTTGATAATCACAGCAAACTACATTCTACGCACAAATAATTGACAGAAACATGACTAACGTTAAATTGACAACCCCACTAATGGATATACCTGTTGAGCCACGCATGATTAATCGTGAGCTTAGCTTGCTTAATTTTAACCGTCGCGTTTTGGAGCTGGCGGTGGATGAAAGTATTCCGCTGCTCGAGCGCTTGCGCTACTTGTGTATATCTTCCAGTAATCTGGATGAGGCGTTTGAGGTGCGGGTGGCCAGCCTGGTGCAGCAGGTGCATTTGGGCGTGGGCGGCGTGGGTGAATGCGGCATGACACCGCCTGAGCAGCTTGAGCGCGTGCTGGCCGAGGCGCATTTGTTGGTGGCCGATCAGTACCGTGTGCTGAATGAGGTTTTGATTCCTGCGATGCGTGATGCGGGCATTCATTTTGCCCGGCGCACGCATTGGAGCAAGCGTCAGGCGGATTGGGTGCGTGATTATTTTTTACAGGAGCTTGCTCCGGTGTTGACTCCACTGGGTCTTGATCCGGCACACCCTTTCCCGCGTGTTTTGAACAAAAGTCTTAACTTTGTGGTGACGCTGGAAGGGCTGGATGATTTCGGGCGTGAAACCAATATGGCCGTGGTGCAAGCACCGCGTAGTCTGCCTCGTATTGTGCCCATGCCGGAGTCTATCGGGGGTGGCGCGCATGATTTTGTCTTTTTGAGTTCAATGATTCATGCGCATGTGGATGAGTTATTCCCCGGCATGAAAGTCACCGGCTGCTTTCAATTTCGTGTCACGCGCAATAGCGATCTCTTGGTGGATGTTGATTTGGATGAAGACTTGCTGCAAGTGCTGCAAGGCGGCTTGTTTGAGCGCAACTATGGCGGTGCGGTGCGTCTTGAGGTGGCAGATAACTGCCCCGATGATGTGGCAGATTATTTGCTGGAGAAGTTTAATCTTACTCGACGCGAAATGTTCAAGGTGCATGGGCCGGTGAACTTGAGCCGCCTGACCGCCGTGTTTGACTTGGTGAATCGTGCAGAATTTAAATTTGCTCCCTTCACGCCGGGCATCCCGCGTGAGCTGCATGGGGTGGAGGATATTTTTGCTGCGATCAGCAAACATCGCCGTATTTTGATGCACCATCCTTATCAGTCGTTTACCCCGGTGGTAGACTTTATACGTCAGGCGGCGAACGACCCGAAAGTTGTGGCGATCAAGCAAACGCTGTACCGCACGGGCAAGAACTCGGCGATTGTTGATGCGTTGGAAATGGCGGCGCGCAATGGCAAGGAGGTGACCGCCGTGATTGAGCTGCGCGCGCGCTTTGATGAGGCGGCGAATATCGAGCTAGCCACCCGTTTGCAAAAGGCGGGAGCCTATGTGGCCTATGGCATTGTGGGCTTCAAAACTCACGCCAAGATGCTGATGGTGGTGCGCCGCGAGGGTGATGAGCTCAAGCGTTTTGTGCATCTGGGTTCGGGTAACTACCACGCGGGCACGGCGCGGGTGTACACCGACTATGGCTTGCTCACTGATGATCGAATGATTTGCGAAGATGTGCACAAACTGTTTGTGCAGCTCACCGGTTTGTCGCGCGGCATTCGTTTGAAGAAGTTGTTGCAGTCGCCATTTACTTTGCGCGAAGGCATGATTGAGCGCATTCAACGCGAAGCGGAACATGCGCGAGCCGGCAAACCGGCCTTGATTCGCGCCAAGATGAACTCGCTGATTGATGAAAGCATTATTCACGCGCTGTATGCGGCTTCGCAGGCTGGGGTCAAGGTCGAACTTGTGATTCGTGGGATTTGCAGCCTGCGTCCCGGCGTGGTTGGTCTTTCCGAAAACATCAAGGTGCGCTCGTTGATGGGACGTTTTTTGGAGCACGCGCGTGTATTCAATTTTATGAACGACGGCCAGAATGAGCTGTTTATTTCCAGTGCCGACTGGATGCCGCGTAATTTGTACTCGCGTGTTGAAACCTGCGTGCCGATTGAAGAAAAAGCCTTGCGTACCCGCATTAACGAAGAGGTTTTTGATTTGGCTTTTGCCGATAACGTGGGCAGTTGGGAGCTTCAGTCCAGTGGGGAGTATGTGCGTGTACGTCCTGCAGAAGGTGAGGCACTATCCTCCGCGCAAGCCATCTTGCTTGGGCGTATGGCACAGGCTGAGTGAAAGCTTGGCGATTGTCATTTTTTATTGATTCAGTAAGGAGTTGTTGCGATGTCGAGTCTATTCAAGCGCCTAACTCAAGGCTTGATCGTAAGCGTATTTGTATTGTTTTCAGCTTTGGCTTTGGCCGCTCCGGCCAAGGTGGTGTATCACGTTGATTTTAATGACGTAACCCGCTACTCGGCGACTCTGACTTCGATTAATAACATCCTTGCCGCCTACGAAAACGATTTGCGTGACTATGAGCTCACTCTTGTCTTTGTAGGGCACGGCATTCGCTTTGTGACCGATGACCCCTTAAAAGCCACACCCTATGCCACCAATGCCGATTTGGATAAGCGTCGCCCCGAATTGAAGGGTCGCCTAGAAGCTCTGGTCAAAGTACGCAACGTCAAGGTTCTGTTGTGCGACAAGACGCGTGACGAGATTGGCCTGGATAAGTCGAAAATTTACAGCGTGGTCAGCTTAACCCCCTCGGGTGTGGCAACGATTGCTGATTTGCAGATGCAAGGTGCGGCCTATCTTAAAATTCAGTAAGCGTAGCTGTTTACTCCACGCTCAAAGCAATATGCGGATGCAGGTAGTCGGCTTCGCGCTGCAAGTCGGATAGGGTTAGCGGGTTACGTTCCAACCACCCTTGCGGGAAGCGCAGGCTGACGTTTTGCTGATCGACGAGTATTTCGATATTCGGCAAATTGCTGCGCGGTGAGCGCGTGCGGTGAAAGGTCACGGCAAGGCGCAGCAGCACCAGAAGGCGCAAATTGCTTTGGCGGGTGTCGCTGGGTTGTTCATTCAGCCAACTGCGGCGCAGGCGGCGCCGATGCCCGCGCACGAGGCTGGCCAGGCGCTGTTGCTCCGAGAGGCTAAAGCCCGGCATATCGGCATGAGAGATAATGTAGGCAGCGTGCTCGTGGTAAGCGGTGTGGGCGATCATCATGCCGATTTCATGCAGCATAGCGGATTGGCGCAGCAGACTTCCGTCGGGTTCGTGCTCCAGCTCCCAGGCGCTCGCCACTTGATCGAAAAACTGTTGCGCGGTCTCGGCAACGCGCAAGGCATGGGCACGATCAACGCGAAAATCGCGTTTCAGACGCGCAAGTGTGGCGCTGCTTACATCAATGCCGCGTTCTCGGTCAAGGCGCTCATAAATCAGCCCCTCGCGCAACGCCCCTTCGGAAATGTGCATCGTCTGGATATTGAACGCATCGAAGACAGCCTGCATCACCACATAACCGCCGACAAATACCGGGCGGCGCTCGTCGCTTAAGCCGAAAAGCTGCAGGTTGTCGATATGCCCTGCCTTGATAATGGCTTTGCGGATGCGCTCCATACCCTCTTGCGTGAGCGTTCCGGCTTCGCACCAGCCTTGTTGTTGGCACACGCTGGCTAAGGCTTTGGCACTACCGGACGAACCGACGGCGCGTTGCCAGCGGTGATGTCGGAAGGCGTATTCATAGGGGCGGGTTTCCAGGCGTGCTTCGTTTTCCGCACGCTTCAGCGTTTCACGGGTGAGCACGCCATCGGCAAAAAAGCCTTGGGTAATACTCACACAGCCGAGCGGCATACTTTCCATGAACTCAGCCGTATGACCGAGACCAACGATGACCTCGGTGCTGCCGCCGCCAATGTCGATCACCAAGCGGCGCTCGCCGGTATCAAGGTCGGTGTGGGCTACGCCAAGGTAAATCAGGCGGGCTTCTTCGCGCCCCGCAATGATCTCGATGGGATGCCCCAAAGCCTCCTCGGCAAGTTTGATAAAATCGCCGGAGTTTTTGGCGCGGCGCAGGGTATTGGTGCCCACCGCACGCACGCTGCCGAGAGGCATATCGTGCAAGCGCTGTCCAAAACGCTTGAGGCAGGCGAGGGCGCGCTCCGCCGCCACAGGTTTGAGTTCGCCGTTTTCACCCAGACCATCACCCAAACGCACCATGTCCTTGATGCGGTCGAGAATAATCGGCTGGCCATCCTGAATGCGCATAATGACCATGTGGAAGCTGTTGGAGCCTAGGTCAATGGCGGCGAGATCGTAGCTTTGCAGCGGCATACAGTCGGTGTCCTAAATTCAAAAGTGCGCGAATCATATCGGTTCAAGTCTAACGGGCGGCTAACCCAGGGCGCGTAAAACTCGTGGGGGGAGCAGGGCTTGCAGCTCGCCGCCGCCGGCGCAAAGTTCTTTAAGCTCCACAATGGCCACACCACCTTTTTTGAGCGGCAAACTGCCGCATTCGGTGTCGCCAAGCGTGAGTAAGCCAAGCAAGCTGGAAAGATGCGGTTCGTGACCCACGAGGGCAATCCGTGTGGCTTTTTTGGCGAGGTGATCGTTCAGCCATTGCAGGGTGTCTTGCGGTGCATCTTCTGGGCGCAGCGTGGGAATGGTTTGCAACGGTAGATCAAGATACGCCTCGCGCATCAATTCAGCGGTTTGTTGCGCGCGGGTGAGTGGGCTAACAAAGATGTGATCGGGAGTTTCCAAGATGCGGCGCAGGCCGCGAAACGCACGGCGCATCCGCTTGATGCCTTCTTCGGTCAATGGGCGCTCATCGTCGCTGCGCCCCTTCTCAGCGTACCACTCGGCGGCATCACCGGCTTGGCCGTGGCGAATCAGGATGAGTTCCATGTCAGCCTTCCTGTTGATTACGTTGGTGCTGGCGCAACTCGGCGGCAGCCAGCGCCGTTTGAGTCGCATCGGTGGAGAAGATCATTTTTCCGGCCACATCTTCCAGTCCCGCTTTGCGCAAATGGCGGTAGATGCTGGGGTGCATTCCGCTCAGGACAATGCCGATGCCTTGGGCGTTCAGATGGTGGAAGGCAGTTTCAAGCGCGTGAATGCCGCTCATGTCAATCGTCGGAACTTGGGTGAAGTCCAGAATCAGCACGGTTTTTAGATCGTGTTCACGCATGGCGACTTCCAAGGTAAGGATGGCACGCTCAGCGGCACCGAAAAACAGTGGGCCGCGAAACTCATAAAACAACGCCCACTCAGGCAGTTTGAAGGGCATATTTTCATCGTCTACCCGGCGTTCCACCTCAGTCAGGCTGGCCATTTGGTGCATAAATACGAACGCGGCCAGCACCATGCCCACGCCGACAGCGGCCACCATGTCGATAAAAATGGTCAGGCCAAAGCAGGTCAAAAGAATGGCGACATCGGTACGTGGTGCCACGCGCAGGGTGCGCACAAAATGTGGCGCTTCGCTCAAGCCCCAAGCAACGATCAGCAGCATGGCGGCCAGTGTGGCCATGGGGACGTGCGCTAGAAGTGGAGCGAAGATGACGAGCGCGAGCAGCACCACCAGCGCGTTGAAAACAGCCGCTAACGGTGAACGTGCGCCCGAGCGGATATTGGCCGCTGTACGCGCAATGGCGGAGGTGGCGGTAATGCCGCCGAAAAAGGGCACCACCAGATTGCCCAGACCCTGACCGACCAGCTCGGCATCTGGGTCATGCCGCGTGTGGGTCATGCCATCGGCGACCACGGCGCAGAGCAGCGACTCAATCGCGCCGAGCATGGCTAAGGTTAGCGCGGGCATGAGTAAATCACGCAGTAGCGTCCACGAGAGTCCAATCGCTTCGCCTTGGGCGTTGGGCATGTCCCAGGGTAAAACGAAGGGCGGCAAGAAGGGGGGGATACCGCTGCCCGTTTGCCCATTCATCGACCATTGGAAGTTGTCACCGACGGTGATCGGATTAAAGCCGGGAAGCACCAGATGCAACCCAAACGCCAACATGCTCATCAGAATCAGTGCGGCAAGGTAGCGCGGCAAGGGTGTGTTGAGGCGATCCCAGGTGAGCAGCAATCCGAGAGTAAGAAAGCCAATCAGAGCATCCGGCCAGTGTGTACTAGGTAGCGCGCTCAGTAGAACTTCAACCCGCTCGAGAAAGTGCTCGGGCATGTGTTCGGGCGTGTGCAGGCCGAGCAAATCTTTGATTTGCAGAAAGGCAATCACTACGCCGATACCACTGGTAAAGCCCAGGACGACCGGGTAGGGGATGTATCGGATCAGCTGCCCGAGGCGCAACAGACCCATGCCAATCAGAATCAGCCCGGTGAGCATGGTCGCCATGAGCAGGCCGCCCAGTCCGTAGTTATGCACAATGGGAATGAGCAGCACGATAAAGGCAGCGGTCGGGCCGGATACGTTAAAACGTGAGCCGCCGGTGAGGGCAATCAGTGCTCCTGCAATCAGCGCGGTGTACAGACCATGTTGTGGCGGCACATCAATGGCAATCGCCAGTGCCATAGCCAGCGGAATAGCCAACATCCCAACCGTCATGCCTGCCATCAGGTCGGCGATCAGGTCTTTTTGGCTGTAATTGCGCAGACTGGTGCGCAGAGCAGTGGCAAACGGGAGACCCAGACTCACCTTGGCGGGGCTTATTTGCGCCATTTCAACATGCTTGTTCATGTATTTATCCCCGGTATTGCCCAGTATTTTTTGAAGCTGGCTTCAGGCAATGACCAGACTTTTTGATGCAGGTTGTGCATGGCATCCAGATCATTCAGCAATTCGGCGCGTTCAGCTTGCGTCAAGGCGGCGGGGCCTTCATGCAAGGCTTTATCCTGCATCCATGCCCGGCGCAGGCGCACACTTTCCGGCTGGCTGCGGCGCGGGCGCAGGAAGGCGGTGTGAATGGCGTTGGCCATGGGTTCGACCACGGCGAGTACGAAGGGGTCGACTTCGCCAATCGCGGCGCGCTCATCAGCGTATAGCTTGAGTCCCTTGCGGTATTCGGCAAGCTCGGGCGGAAGCTGGGTTTCTTCAGGCGTGACGAACAGCTTGCTATCGCGCGCGGCGCGACCCAGCGTGCCGAGGCTGGTCAGGCGTGCCAAGGGGATGGAAAGCACCAAGCCTAGCAGCACTGGTGAGAGCCAGGCGAAAAACACCGGGCTGGCATACCAGGCAATAACGCCCCACACCAGACCGATGATGGTTGTGCCCGCATAATTGCGCGCAGCCTCCAGCCAGCTCATGACAAATTCACCGCGTTGCTGCGCGCCCCAGGCCACGGTTTTGTTCATCAGAGTGAGAATGACAAAGCGGCTGTGAAACACCATGCGCACTGGCGCAGAGAGCGCGGAAAGCAAGGTCTCCAACAGTACGCTAAGGGTTAGTCCGATACGACCACCAAAGCTTGCGGCACGTTCTTTGTCGCGCAACGCATTGAATAGGCTGAGTATTTTTGGAAGGAAGAGCAGTGTTAACGTAATCCATAGCAGCTGCATCGCCTGGTCGATATTGACTTGGGCATTGGCTGGAGTCATCCAAGCCAACACGGTGGTCAGAATCAATAATAGAAACCAGAGCAGCGAGCCGGTATAGCTCATGATGCCGTTGACCAGCAGGAAACGCTGCATCAAGGGCAAGCCTTCGGCGATCATCACTCCGCCGTGTTGCAGGTTGCCCTGTGCCCAGCGGCGGTCGCGCTTCAAATCATCAGTCAGGCTGGGCGGGTATTCTTCCCAGCTTCCCGGCAGGTCGTAGCTGACCCAAACCTGATAGCCGGCGCGGTTCATCAGAGCGGCCTCGACAAAGTCGTGACTGAGAATCTCGCCGCCAAAAGGCTTGATGCCGGGCATACGTGGCAGGTTGCAATGGCTCATGAATGGCGCAATACGGATGATGACGTTGTGCCCCCAGTATTGACCATCGCCCAGCCACCACCACGCCAGACCCGCTGCAAACATCGGCGAGTACAAACGTCCGGCGAATTGCTGCACGCGGGCGTAAAGAGTGTCCATGCCCTGCGAGATGGGCAGGGTCTGGATAATGCCAACGTGCAGGTTGCGCTCCATGGCCTGCACCAGGCGCACCATACTCTCGCCGCCCATCACGCTGTCGGCATCAAGTACGATCATGTACTCATGTTTTTTGCCCCAGCGCCGCATGAAGTCAATGATATTGCCGCTTTTTTTCTTCACGCGATAACGACGGCGACGGTAGAAAATCTTTTCAAAACCATCCACTTCGCGGCACAGGCGTGCCCAGGCCAGCTCTTCATCCACCCATTTTTCAGGCGCGTTGGAGTCGGAAAGTATGTAGAAGCGAAAATATTCGAGCTGTCCGGTGGCCTGCAAGGACAGGAAGGTGGCGCGCAGACGGGCAAACACCTCGTCGGCATCTTCGTTACAAATCGGCATGACTACCGCAGTCGAGGCCAGTGGGGTCGGGCGGCCATGACTTGGGGTGTTGAGCGTGCTGATTTTGAGCCAGTCATTGCCGCGCAATTGCAGCATAAAACCAATCAATGCCGTCCACAGACCAATCCATAACCAGGTAAACAGCAGTCCGAAAAGAATCAGCAGCGCCATTTCCAGCGGATGGGTGCCACCAAAAGGCAGGGTATGGGCGAACATCCATACGCCCAATCCG
>DYLI01000006.1:10349-14053 GCA_020722165.1 Halothiobacillus neapolitanus
CGGATGGGTGCCACCAAAAGGCAGGGTATGGGCGAACATCCATACGCCCAATCCGGTGGGGATTAAAATGAGAAGTAGCAATATTAGGCGACGATCAGCGGCGATCGAGGTGAGTTCTTTAGGAGTGGTGCGCATGGGGATATGAAGTAATACGTTAGTTGGAATGTTCTTCGTTCAGGCCCAAAAGGCGCGACAAAAAGCCTTCGGGCGCGGGTCGAATCTGGGCCGGCGCGACCACGGCGCGTTGCACCATCGGCATGGCTTCCATGCCGCTGAGGCTGAACTGTTGACCCTCATGCGAGAGGCGCAAACTGCCCCAGGGAACGGCGCGCCAGGTGCATTGACTGCACGCCGAATGCCGCCACACGGCCACGCGCCACGCCGCCGAGCCGGTGGCTGGAGTGCTGGGAATGATGCCTTGAGTTCGGGTCACTTGGCGGCTGAGGTGATTTTGCACCTCGCGCATGGCGGCGGTAATAGGATGTTCGTCACCGTGGGCGCGGGCGCGCTCAATGATGGCGCTTACCATGTCTTGACGAATGGCGACGGGAACCAGCATGGCGCGCAAATAGGTCTCGACCCGGCGTTCGGCATCGTCCCAGAGTGCTTTGGGGTTGGCAGGGGTGTTTGGCATGGTCTGGCTCGTTGACGCGTCGCAAAAGAATTCTTGATGCACCTATGCTAACAAATTCAGGCCGTTGATGCGGCGGGTGAGCGACATCTGGTGTCCGTTTAAGCTTGTTTTTGATGTCCCGGTGATCGCAGTACGCTGTAGCCCGGATGCCAATCCGGGGTAAGTATCACTCACGGCACGAGCACCCCCGGATTACGCTGCGCTTCATCCGGGCGACATAAACCAGTGAGATGTGTCTTGCGACGCTGTGCAACATGGAGCAATCATCAACGGGCTCTTAGGGTGCATTGCTGAGCGTTTTGGGCGTATTTTCAATGCAGAACTGCACAATTTTTGGTAGAGCCTCGCGTAGTGCCAGATTGGCAGCAGTGACCGCGCCTGCGGCATCGGCACTGAGCGCGGCTTGCGTGAGGTCAATGCGCCCAGAGGCAAGGATGGTCGAGTTGCGGGCGTTGATTAGTTGCATCCGCAAGGCAAGGCGCACACTGCTCTCGCCCGATGGTGGGGTGGTTGTACTGTTGCCAAATACCTGTTCGAGCGCGACAAGTTCAGTCGTTAGGCGCAAGTCAGACGGTAGCGCGATATTCGGTGCAAGCACGGCGCGATAGGCTCCGCTTTGTTCCAGTGCGAGCGTGATTTGTTCACCGAGCAAGATAGACGGCTGGTCAACCCAGCGGCTCATGGTGTAGTAGTCGAGGCGGTAGGGTTGCTGGCGATAGGCTATCGCGCTGGTGTTGAAACCTGCTTCACTCAAGGGCGCGGCGACTTGTAGGGTGAAAGGAAAGCGCGCCTGGTTGTTGGCTTGGCGACTGGCTTGAGCTACGCCTTCGGCGTTGAGGCGGTACGTGAGTGGCGCAGCTTGCGGCGCAAGCAAGGAGCCGCAACCGTTTAAGAGCAGGCTAAGGCCGAGCAAGGGGATGACAGCGAAAATGGGAGGCAGGTTCATAAAAGGCATTCCGTCTTAAATTTTAGGATGAAAATTAACGCTCACCTGGGCCGGGTTGCTGCACCGGCGCACCACGAATCAGGCTGGAGGGGTCGCGTTTGATTTCAACCGCCAGTGTTTCAATCGCGCGGGTGGTGGTTGCTGATTGATTAAGCAATACATTGATTTGCGGCTGAATACTGCGGCGCATAAGTTGAATTTCTTCTTGCGTGTGCGCGGTGGCAGATTGCAGAGTGTCGCTTAGCTTGCCAAAGCGGCTGCTGGTTTGTTCAAAGCTTGCGGTCATGCGACGCACGTCGATCAGAGTTTTGTTGAGTTCATTCATGATTTCCGGCGCGCGCGCCAAGGCTTTGTCGGCAGAGGCTGTCGCGCGCACGCTGTTTTCGAGCACTTGGGTAATTTGGCTGCGTTCTTGCGCCATGGTTTCAGAGACGAGCGCAAGATTGCTGAGGATTTTGGCCAGTTCGGCTTGGTTTTGATCGTTCAATATATTTTTGACTTGCCCAGCAACCTGGTCAACGGTATCCAAAGATCGGCTAACGGCAACATCAAGTCGCCGCAATAGGGAAGGCTGTGTCTTGATGGTCGCAAGCTCTCCGCTTTTGGGGTCAGCCGTAAGCAAAGGAGAACCTGCTGTGCCACCCGCAAGCTCGATCAGCGACAGTCCTGTGACACCTTGTGATGCCAAGGTGGCAACGGTATCTGTTTTTACGGGCGTGGATGTGTCGATATCCAGAATTATCCGCACTTGCTCGGCGTTGGCGAGATCAATGCTTTTGACCGACCCAACTTGTACGCCAAGGAATTTCACCGGGCTACCCACGCTCAGTCCTGCCACTGAGTCGCGGGTCAAAATTTGATATTGGGTGTATTGGGTCTGGCTAAAACTACTGCCTAGCCAGAGGGCAAGGGCAATGAACAGGCCGGTAAAGATGAGGACAAAAGCTCCAACGGCGGCGTAGGCGACGCGGGTTTCCATAAGTTATTCCTGTGTCGGACGAGTATTGAAATATTCCACCAGTTCGGGCTCCGTGCTTTGCATCAATTCTGCGGCCGGGGCGAAGGCAAGAACCCTCTTGCGCGCAAGAAAGGCCACTTTGTCCACGCCGTGCAGTATGGAGTCAAGATCGTGGGTGATTTGGAAAACAGTAATGCCGAGCAGGTCGCGTAACTCGTTCACCAGCGCATCGAATGCGCGCGCGCCGACCGGGTCGAGGCCGGAGGTCGGTTCGTCGAGGAACAGAATTTCCGGGTCAAGTGCCAATGCACGCGCCAGTGCAGCGCGCTTGATCATGCCGCCTGAAAGTTCGTTGGGGCGCTTGTGGGCGGCATCGCAGGGCAGTCCGGCAAGGCGGATTTTTAACATGCCGAGCTCTTCGCGCACATTTTTGGGTAAATCGGTGTGTTCAATCAGCGGTAGGCAGACATTTTCCAGTACGCTCAAGGACGTAAACAACGCGCCCATCTGGAACATGAGTCCCAGGCGGAGTTGCAAGGCTTGGAGTTGCTCGCTGTTGAGTGTGGCCGTATCCTGACCAAGGATACGGATGCTGCCAGTCGTGGGTGGACGCAGCAAAACAAGATTGTTGAGCAACACAGTTTTACCCGTGCCGCTGCCGCCAACGAGGGCAATCACCGAGCCTTGGGTGACGCACAGGTCAAGATTCTCATGCACGGTTTTAGTGCCAAAGCGGTTGCTCAAGCCGTGAACTTCGATAACGAGCGGTGGTTCAGGGTTGCGCTGATTCATAGGCCAAGCTTGCTGAAAAGAACGGCAAAGACGGCATCAATCACGATGACCCAGAATATGGCCTGCACGACGCTGGAGGTGGTTGAACGCCCGACATCGGCGGCGCTGCCGCGTACTTTCATGCCTTCGTGGCAACCGATCAGGGCAATGGCGAGTGCAAACACGGGAGCTTTGACAATGCCGGCCCAGAAGTGTTTTGTCGGCAGGGCGTTGAGACGATTCAAGGCGACATGCACATCGAGCCCAAACATCTCGCTGGCGACCAGTATGCCACCATATAAGCCCATGGCCATGGCCATGACGGTAAGCAGGGGCAGGGCGATAAACAGCGCCAGCACGCGAGGAATCACCAGCATTTCAATCGGGGAAATGGC
>DYLI01000006.1:14153-23700 GCA_020722165.1 Halothiobacillus neapolitanus
CGATAAACAGCGCCAGCACGCGAGGAATCACCAGCATTTCAATCGGGGAAATGGCGAGCGATCGCAGTGCATCAACCTCTTGGGTGACTTTCATCGTGCCAATGGCTGCCGCGTAACTGGAGCCGGTGCGCCCAGCGACGACAATCGCCGTAATAAGTGGCCCCATTTCGCGCAGGGTGACGATGCCGATCATGTCCGGCAAAAAAATAGTCGCGCCGTATTGCTGCATGGTGATACCGGACTGATAGGCAATCACCACGCCAATCAGAAAGGTGAGCAAGGCAACGATGGGGACGGAGCGCGAGCCGGCGGCTTGAATTTCATTGATAATCTCGCCCCAGCGTAAGCGCCAAGGTTGAAGAAGCAGCGGGATACTGCGCGTGACCACCTCACCTAAAAACACCATGGTGTCGTAGGTGTTGGATAAGATGTCGAGGGTTGACTTGCCGATATCAGCGACTAGGTTTAGCGGTTTGGGCTCTGCGGGTTGAGTTAGGTCGCCCACGCGCTGCACCAGTTCGATCAGCTCACGTTGCTCGTCGTGCAGTTTGGAGAAATCAAGCTGGATGCCGCGTGCGAGTAGCTGCTCGCGCATGCGCAGCATCAATAAGGCTCCGGCGGTGTCCATGCGCGCAATCTGCCCGCCATCGACACTCAAAGCCTGCTTCGCCGGAATCTTGGCCAAGCGCGTGCCAAGTTCACGGGCAAGTTCACCGCAGCCGCGCACGTCCCAATCCCCGGACGCACACACCAGCGCCGAGCCGGGTGTCCAGCTCAACTCTGCGGGGGTGCTGGTTTCGGCAGCCTTGAGTAACGAGAGCATAGCGGCGTGTCTGGTATTCCTTGAGGGGACGTTTAACTTGCGAACGGTACAACGTGCATGGTGATACCCACGGCGATGAGATAAGCATAAACGAGCAATGCCGCAATAAATGCGCCAAGGCGAATGGCTTTGGTCTTGCCAAGTTTAAGTGCCACCAAGCCAAGGCCGATGTACACGATCAAGCCGATGATTTTTACGGTGATGAAGGCAGGATTTGTCCCATGACTCCAGAAAATCAGCCATGCTGCCCACAATGCAGTCAAAAGCAGCATGGTATCGATAATGTGCGGGGCAATTTTGACCCAACGCGTCTGCAAGGCCGGGCATTCGCGCAACATCCAATAGCCGCGCAGGCTGAATAAGGCTAGCGAGAGAAAAACAAATAGGCCATGCAGGTGAATAATGCTTTGTGTGCTCAAAACGATGCTCCGAGACCATTTAAGGCCAGTCATAAAAAAAAGGGCGGTCTGAGAATCTACTCAGACCGCCCTAGGCGCAGGGTTGCAGCTAAGGGTTATTCTGGAACGCAGATTTCCCCGCGAAGCATAGCGCGAATTGTGTTGAAGACCAGCACCACGATGAGCAAGAGCAACAGCGACATCAGTATCGGTGCAAGCCAGACAAAAAACACACCACCCACTTTTTCCAACATAATCAAGGTGGCAATGGTGATGGCTGCCATGGGGAATGAATACGCCCACCAAGGCAAGGCAAATTGCACTTTGACGAAGTATTTCAGCTGCGCGAACAGCAACAGGGTGGTGAACAGGCCGAAGTAGTAAAGAATGCGCGCCACATCATCAATCACGCCGTTATGCAATTTGACCCACGAAATAAAGGCCACGGCAGGCGGTGCGATCAGGATAAACAGCGTGGGCAACAATTTGCCGGGTATCATCGGGTGGAAGAAAAAGCGGTTAAGCAGCACCGCAAGTAGCGGAATCCACATCATCAAACCGACGCTGAAATAGAACCACGAGACTTCATGAAAGCCGAGAGGTACACCCGCAACCGGAACAAGAATGTTACCCACAATAGGAATGAACCATGCGGGGTTGCTGTGTTGAATCTGAAATTTTTCGTGATGCAGCCAGTTGGACAGAATGACCAGGGTGAACAGCAGTTGCACTCCGCTACCGATCGCCCACAGCCACAGTGCAATCGTTGGATACGACTCAAGGCAAGCAATCGCCAGCAAAATCATGCCAATCGACGAGGCGGGGAAAAAGCTCATGCGAATTGGGTGATTGAACTCGGCGACCACTTCTTTGGGGTGTGTGACCAACTTTAATAAGTAGGTGGCGGCAACGCCGACGTAGGCCAGAGCGGTGAGAGCAAGCAATGCGAGGCTGATGTTTGAGGACCAACCCCAAAGATGCTGGGCTTTTTCCACGGCAATCGTCGTGCCTGCGAGGCCCATAACAATGGCGAAAAACGAAATGGGAAAGTGTTCAAGTCGGCTATGCGCTTGATGGGTGGCGGTCATGGCGGGGTCTCCTTGCAAGGCGATGAATATTAGACGCAAGTAATATAGCAGAATACTGGGTTATAAATAAAGAAGATTGATGTAGGCATACAAAACTTATGAGTAGTAGTTTTGCGCGGGTATCTAGGGTTGTTATTCATGCTTGCGCTATCATGCTGACAAGCTTAGGGGATGCGTTTGGTGTTTGAACTTTTTGTTCAAGCAACCTGCCTGAGTGAGCGTAGGTTAAAAATTTTCACAGGAGATGTTCGCATGAAAAACACGGTAATCGTACTTTCTGCCGTTGTGGCTTTGTTGAGTGGTTCGGCGTTTGCAGCCGGTGATGTTGCAGCGGGCAAAGCCAAGTATGGCTCAATTTGCGCAAGCTGCCACGGCATGAACGGTGAAGGCATGGGTATTTTCCCGAAGTTGGCAGGTCACCCAGTGGCCAAAACCACTGACCTGCTCAAGCAATACAAGGCAGGCAAGACCGTGGGCGCCAACACGGCCATGATGGCACCGCAAGCATCAGGCTTGTCTGATGCCGAAATCGACAACCTGGCCGCGTATATCGCTACCCTGAAGTAATTTTCGCGCTTGCCGCAACGAAAAAACCCCTGCCGATTGGTGGGGGTTTTTGTTTGTGCCGCTTGTGCAGTTTTTAATTGATACTTCTTTGCGGCTAAGCGACCCAATGCGCCAGCGGAGCACTTGCCGCGCCGATTGCCTCACGCCATAAAGGTAAATGCAGCTTCCAGAGTAAGGGCGAAAAACGATTGCATGTTCGAAGTGTCCAGCCTGTACGGCCGCCCGTCGGCTTCGGTCAGGCGGAAAGGATCATGCGTCCACAACCCCGGGTCTCAAGGCGCGGTGTCGGTACGCCCAAGCAGCACCAACCCGCCCGACCCTCGGCCAAGCATGCCGATCCCATTGGCCTTGTCCAGCATTTCCGGCAGCGGCTCAATCTCTACCGCAAACCCCGCTGCTTCCATACAGCCCGCGATTTCGTCAATCGGCGCAGGGTTGCCCTGATCGAACAGCGGGTTAAAACTGCTGGCCGAACGGATGGCAATCAGCCGGGCAAACATCTTGTGCAAAGCGGGGGCGGGCATTGTAGGTTCCTTGGGTTGAGGGGCGTATGGTGTTGAACGATCATGCGCATCGTGCCAATTCAGTCATCCCTGCCAGCCAGGTTTTCTGGTATAAGAAAAACTGATTAGAGTGTTTTACGGAGATTCGGGGCATGAAGCGTTTCATCAAGGTTCTTGGCATGGTCACGGTTTTAATGTCTCCCGGCGCATGGGCGGATGCTCCGGTGCAAACCGCGCCCGCGACGGGCAAGGAGCTTTACAAGGCGCACTGCGCGCTGTGTCACGGCGGCAAGGGGCAGGGCGTGCCGCCGATGTTTCCCGGTTTGAACAGCAAGCCGGTTGAGGCTTACGCCGCCATGATGCAGAACTTCCGTGCCGGAAATGGGCATAAGGTGATGGTGGATATGGCTAAAAGTCTGACCGAGGCGCAAATTAGCGAGCTTATGGCGTATATCGCGACGCTCCCCCCTGCGACATCTAGGAAATAAGTCCGTGCTTTGTCCTCCCCGCTGCTGTGTGGAGGTGAATTCGGCGCGCGCTTGCGGTACATTTGCCCCAAGTCGTTTTTATTTTTAGTTTTCTGTGGAGTTTTTAGCATGTCCAAGTTCCTTATCGCCCCGTCGATTCTTTCTGCCAACTTCGCCACCTTGGGGGCGGAAGTGGATAACGTGCTGGCTGCGGGTGCGGATATGGTTCACTTTGATGTGATGGATAATCACTATGTGCCGAACCTGACCATCGGGCCGCTGGTGTGCGAGGCGCTGCGTAAGCATGGCGTGACCGCGCCGATTGATGTGCATTTGATGGTCAAGCCAGTCGATCGCATTATCCCGGACTTCGCCAAGGCTGGCGCGACCTTCATCACCTTCCATCCGGAAGCTTCTGAGCACGTTGACCGCACCATTGGTTTGATTAAAGAGAGCGGTTGCAAGGCGGGTTTGGTGTTCAACCCGGCCACCCCGCTGGATATTCTGGAATATATGTTGCCCAAGCTGGATATGGTGTTGTTGATGTCGGTTAACCCCGGTTTTGGCGGTCAAAAGTTCATCCCATATGTATTGGACAAGGCGCGCAAGGTGCGTGCGATGATTGATGCGGGCGGGTATGACTGCCGCCTGGAAATTGACGGTGGTGTGAGCCCGGCGAATATCCGCGAAGTGGCTGAAGCCGGTGTGGATACGTTTGTTTCCGGCTCGGCGCTGTTCGGTGCAGGCAAAGATTCCGACCCGCACCGCTATGACAGCGTGGTCAAGGCCATGTGTGACGAATTGGCCAAAGTCGGAAGCTGAGCAGTATGAAAACGTTTGCTCCCAAAATGGTGCTGTTCGATCTGGACGGCACCTTGATCGACAGCGTGCCTGATCTTGCTTATTGCGTAGACGAGATGATGAAGGCGCTGGATATGCCGTTGCGTGGCGAGGCTGACGTGCGTAACTGGGTTGGCAATGGCGTTGAGCGCTTGGTTGAGCGTGCGCTGACTAATGATCTGAATGGCAAGCCGGATGCTGTGCTGTTTGCCAAGGCGCTGCCGATTTTCAAGCAGCTTTATGCCGATAACACCTCCGGTCGTTCTTTCCTTTATCCGGGGGTCAAAGACGGGCTGGAGTACATCAAGTCGCTCGGTCTGCGTATGGGTTGCGTGACCAACAAAGCCGAACAATTCACCGTGCCCTTGCTCAAGGATTTGGGCGTGTTTGATCTGTTTGAGACCGTGATTTCAGGCGACACCTTGTCGGTCAAAAAGCCCGATCCCGGCCCTTTGTTCTATGCGGCGGGTTGGTTTCATTGCGCGCCCCACGAGGCTTTAATGATCGGCGATTCGATTTCCGACGTGAAAGCAGCGCGTGCGGCGGGTTTTAACATCATCTGCATGAGCTACGGCTATAACCACGGCGAAGATATCCGCAACTACCATCCGGATGCGGTGATTGACTCCATGGTCGAGCTGAAAGCGTTGGTTAAAGCATCATGATCCATGACAGAAAAACGTGGCAAGGCGAACGATGGTGGCGAGGTTTTTGACCCCGCGCCGCTTAAGTTTTGCCCGTTTTTCTGGAGATTTCATGATGCACGCCGAACAATTTGAACAACTTTGTCTTGATGGCTATAACCGCATCCCGGTGATGCGCGAAGTTCTGGCCGATCTGGATACCCCTTTGTCGGTGTATCTCAAATTGGCGCACCAGCCTTACAGCTATCTGTTTGAGTCGGTCGAGGGCGGCGAAAAATGGGGGCGCTACTCCATTATCGGCCTGCCCGCGCGGACCGTGCTCAATGTGTGTGGTCACACGATTACGCTCGAAGAGGCAGGTGAGGTCGTCGAGCAGGTCGAGGTTGCTGATCCGCTGGCCTTTATTGAAGACTATCAGCAGCGTTTTAAAGTCCCCGTCATGGATGGCTTGCCGCGCTTTTTTGGCGGGCTGGTGGGCTATTTCGGTTATGACACCATTCGTTACATCGAACCCAAGCTTGATATAACACGCAAGCCGGACATGATTGGCGCGCCGGATATTCTGCTGATGCTCTCGGATGAAGTGGTGGTGTTCGATAACCTACGCGGGCGTTTGCAGATTATTGTCCACGCGCAGCCCGGCGGTTTGGATGCAGCCTTGCAACGCCTGGATGCCATTGAGGCGCAGCTTCGTCTGCCGCTGACTGCGCCGCAATCCCAGCACCGCCCAGCATCGGTCAATGAAGCGGATTTTGTCTCCGGCTTTACCGAAGACGGCTTCAAACATGCAGTGCACAAGGCCAAGGAGTACATTGCGGCGGGTGATGTGATGCAGGTGGTGCTGTCGCAGCGCATGAGCATTCCATTCTCCGCGCCTTCTTTGGATTTGTACCGTGCCTTGCGCGGGCTGAATCCTTCGCCGTACATGTTTTATCTTGATCTTGGTGACATGCAGGTGGTCGGTTCGTCGCCGGAAATTCTGGTGCGTTTGGAGGATGAAGAAGTCACCGTGCGCCCGATTGCCGGCACGCGCCGCCGTGGTCACGATGCCGCCGAGGATGCGGCGTTTGAGGCTGAGCTGCTGGCCGACCCGAAAGAGCGTGCCGAGCATTTGATGCTGATCGACTTGGGGCGCAATGACATTGGCCGCGTCTGTAAAACCGGCAGTGTGCGCCTGACTGAGAAAATGCTGATTGAGCGTTATTCGCATGTCATGCACATCGTTTCTAACGTCACAGGGCAGTTGCAGACAGGTTTGTCCGCCATGGATGTGCTGCGCGCCACCTTCCCGGCCGGCACGGTGTCGGGTGCGCCAAAAGTGCGGGCGATGGAAATCATCGACGAGCTGGAGCCGGTCAAGCGCGGCGTGTACGCCGGTGCGGTCGGTTATCTGGGCTGGGGTGGTTCGCATGGCGGCAATATGGATACTGCAATTGCCATCCGCACCGCCGTTATCAAAAATGGCGAACTGCATATCCAGGCGGGCGCAGGCGTGGTGTATGACTCGGTTCCTGAATTGGAATGGAAAGAGACGATGAATAAAGGTCGCGCTATATTTCGCGCCGTGGCACTGGCGGAGGCGGGGCTGGATACTGCGGCGGTTAAGCATCGTTAAGTTATGCGCGGATGACTCAGGAATTAATCAATGCCGATTATTAGCCGTTTTTTCGGGATTATTGTGCGTATGTTTTTTAACGAACATGCGCCGCCGCATTTTCATGTTGAATATGCGGAGTATCGAGCGATTATTAATATCAGGACGTTAGTTCTGATTGAGGGGCATTTACCCAGAAGAGCTTTGGAGCTGGTGCAGGATTGGGCAGAATTGCACCGCGATGAGCTATTGAAAGACTGGGATTTGTGTCAGCAACACCAGCAGCCCGAGACAATCAAACCTTTGGAGTAGGAGGGCGTTATGTATTGGGATGTGGTTGAAGCACAGGTTATTGAGCCGGGACGTTTTCGGGTGCGCTTTGCTGATGGATTAGAGGGTATGGTGAGTTTCGCCCCTAGCGCGTATAGAGGGGTTTTTGCCAAATTGCGCGATCCGCACGAGTTTAATAAGCTTTACGTTGATGGTTATTTTGTATCCTGGCCAGGTGAGCTTGATTTAGCACCCGATGCGATGCACTTTCATATCAAGCAATCTGGTGAGTGGTTGTTGCAATAAAGTAGGACTTACGCAAAGCCGCCCCAGCGGCGTTCCAGCGCCTCACCGTACTCGCTGTACTGTCTTTGGCACTCTGCCTTGCTGGAACACTTTTGCGTAACTCCTAACAAGCTGAGAGATATTCAAATGATCCTAATGATCGACAACTACGACTCCTTCACCTACAACATCGTCCAATACTTAGGCGAGTTGGGGGCGGAGGTTGCGGTGCATCGCAACGATGAAATTACGCTGGAGGATATCGAGCGCATGGCACCGAGCCATATCGTGGTCTCCCCCGGCCCGTGTACGCCGCATGAAGCCGGTATTTCGGTGGATGCGATCAAGCATTTCGCGGGCAAGCTGCCGATTCTTGGCGTGTGCCTGGGTCATCAGGCTATCGGTCAGGCCTTTGGCGGCCACATTATTCGCGCCAAGCAGATTATGCACGGCAAGACTTCGCAGGTGTTTCACGCGAATATCGGCGTGTTTGAGGATTTGCCCAACCCGTTTGAAGCCACCCGCTACCATTCGCTGGTGATCGAGCGCGAAACCATGCCGGATTGCCTGGAAATCACCGCTTGGACGCAAAATCCTGACGGTTCGTTCGAGGAAATCATGGGCGTGCGTCACCGTGAATTCAGCGTCGAGGGCGTGCAGTTCCACCCCGAATCGATCCTCACCGAGCATGGGCATGACATGCTGCGGCGTTTCCTCGCCGTGTCAGGTGGGCGCTGGTAGGTCTTGGCCTAATGTCTTTGATACGTTCACCACGGGTTGACCCTAACGGAATCAGCTTTCAGAATCCTCAGGCCTTAGCTGTCCGTCTCCCGGAGTTTTCATGAATCTAACCTCTGCCCTGCGTGCTTTGCTTGAGCGCCGTGATTTAACACATGCAGAAATGACCGAGGTCATGCGTCTATTGATGAGCGGCGAAGCCACGCCTGCACAAGTCGGCGGTTTGCTGATTGGCCTGGCGGTCAAAGGCGAGACGGTAGACGAAGTGACGGCGGCGGCCTTGGTGATGCGCGAGTTTGCCGCCAAAGTGGAGATTCCCTGTGCGCCGCTGGTGGATATTGTCGGCACGGGCGGCGATGGCGCGTGTACCTTCAATATTTCAACCGCAAGTTGCTTTGTGTTGGCGGCGGCGGGCGGCAAAGTAGCCAAACACGGCAGCCGTTCCATCTCCAGCGTCACCGGAAGCGCGGATTTGCTGGAGGCGGCGGGCTGTCGCCTGGATGTGCCATTCGAGCGCATTGCCCAAGCGGTCTGCGATTTGGGCGTGGGCTTTATGTTTGCGCCGCAACACCACAGCGCGATGCGGCATGTGAATGCCTCGCGGCGCGAGCTGGGTGTGCGCAGCATGTTCAATGTGCTTGGACCGTTGTCCAACCCGGCGGGAGCCAAGCGGCAGGTGATAGGTGTATTTAGTGAGCGCTGGCGCAGGCCACTGGCCGAGGTTTTGCTGCAACTAGGCAGTGAACACGCGCTGGTGATTCATGCCGAGGATGGGCTGGATGAGTTCAGCATTGCCGCGCCAACGCAGGTCAGCGAATTGAAAGACGGTGTGATTAGCGATTACCGTTTGCGCCCGGAAGATGTCGGTCTGCCAACGGCGAGTTTGGATCGCTTGCGTGTGGCTTCGCCGCAGGAAAGCCTGTTAAAAGTAGAAGAAGCATTGACCGGGCAGCCCGGTGCGGCGCGCGATATTGTGGCGTTTAATGCAGGCGCGGCGATTTATCTGGCTGGCCTGGCAACAGGCTTGCAAGATGGCGTGGCGCGTGCGCTAGAGATTCAAAACAGCGGCGCAGCCTGGGAAAAGCTGCACGCTTATGCCGCCTTTACGCAGCAGTCCACAGCGACTTGACCCAACCCATGTAGCCCGGAGGTCAATCCGGGAATGTCACTTGATTCGGCGCGGGTGTTCCCGGATTGCGCTGCGCTTCATCCGGGCTACATACTATGCCGCGTTCACACAGGAGGCCGTTGTTTGAGTAAACCAGATATTTTGCAAACCATTGTGCAGCGCAAGCACGAGGAAGTTGCCGAGCGTCGTGCGCAGGTGTCG